>JAFSHE010000346.1 GCA_017440445.1 Oscillospiraceae bacterium
ACCGATGTGGATGCGGCATGCCGCATACTGACGCAGCTTGGCTGCAGATGTATCAGGAGCGGCGGCACGGTCTGCGTTGACGCATCCGCTGTAAGCGGTTTTGAGATACCAGATAACCTCATGCGTGAGATGCGCTCGTCGATAATGTTCCTCGGCTCTATACTGGGGAGGACGGGCAGATGCCGACTCAGCTTTCCAGGGGGTTGTGAGCTTGGCGCACGCCCTATTGACCTGCATCTTTCCGCTATGAAGCAGATGGGCGCAGAGATAACAGAGGAGCATGGCTGCCTTGACTGTATCGCCCCGAGAGGGCTTCACGGTGCGAGGATTAACCTTTCCTTTCCGTCGGTGGGCGCAACGGAGAATATCCTGCTTGCGGCGGCTGTTGCGGATGGAGTAACTGAGATATTCAACGCAGCAAGAGAGCCTGAGATAGCCGACCTTGCGGATTTTCTGAATAAATGCGGAGCAAGGATAGTTGGTGCGGGCGAAAGCGTTATCCGCATAGACGGAGTGAAGCGGCTTTCTCCTGCGGAGCATAGCGTTATTCCCGACAGGATAGCGGCAGGGACCTACCTCTGCTGTGCTGCGGCGACAGGCGGCGAGGTGATACTCTCCCGTTGCCGTACAGAGGATATGACTTCGTTTCTCACAGTGCTTGAAAGCATGGGCTGTCGTGCGTATTCCTTCGGAGAGGGTAAGCTGTACTTCAGCAGAAAGCGTAAGCTGACCGCCCCGCCTACGATAAGGACGATGCCATACCCGGGGTTTCCTACCGATATACAGGCACCTGTCATGGCGGTGTGCGCACTGGCGGAGGGTACTTCGGTGTTTGTTGAAACTATTTTCGATAACCGATACCGTCACGTGTCGGAGCTTGTAAGGCTCGGTGCGCAGATAAAGGCAGAGGGCAGGGTGGCAGTGATACAGGGAGTTCCCCGACTTACGGGAGCAAAGCTGTGCGCTGCGGAGCTTCGTGGCGGCGCAGCACTTGTAACGGCTGCGCTTGCAGCGGAGGGGATATCCGAGATAGAGGGCACCTGCTACATCGACCGTGGATATGAAAGTATAGAGAAAGTCCTGCGCAGTGCAGGAGCAGATATAAAAAGGATATAGGGATGCGTCGGAAGAAACAGCTCAGGCGCTTCCTCCCTTAGAAGAAAGGGGATACGGATGAAAAAGAAAAAGAATATAAAAAAGCCTGCGGGAAAAGTGAACAGACCGATGCAGTCCGCAGCTTCTAACGCTCCCCGACAGGGAGGGACACCTGTAAAGCCTGCGAAAAAGAGCAGCCTTTTCGGTGCGAAGCCTGTTGTGAAAAAGCCGCTGCCTAAGGCGCAGCCCGCATCAGGCGGTGCAGAGGGAAGTGCAAAGACTAAGAAGAACAGTCTTTTCGGTGCAAAAAAGCCTAAGAAGAAGCTTAACGGAAATGCACAGCCCGCAGCAAGCACTCAGCCGTCCGAGAATGTCATGAAAAAGCCTGTTGCACCCATTTCGGGAACGCAGAAAAAGGCTTATGACAAGGCTGTGAAGAATCGCACGGCTACGAAGAAAAAACGTGGCAGCAGAGGCGGAAACTATGCCCTGTACTACATTTTTGCGGGAATAATTGCGGTAATAGTTTTTGCTATACTTGCAAAGACAGTGCTGTTCAACTGCTCCTCCATCGAGGTCGAGGGAAATCAGCGCTACTCAGCGGACGAGATAATCAGTGCTTCAGGTCTTGTAACGGGCAGAAGTCTGCTTGATATCGACGAGAATGCCGCAAGGGAGAGGATAGTTTCATCCCTCGCATATATAGATATGGCGGAGGTAACGAAATCATTCCCCACAAAGATGAAGATATCCGTCAAGGAGGCGGAAAAGTGGTATAATCTCCAGTACGGAGGGAGCTATTTTATAGTGTCCAGGCTTGGAAAAGTGATAGAGGCTGCCAAGGACAGCTCGCTCCCCGTTATCAAGGGTTACGAGCCTGACGAGCCGACTGTGGGTGTGTATCTGGCGTCGCAGGTGGAGGGCAAGACCGATATCCCCGCACAGGTGCTGACTGCCGCAGAAACAGCAGGGCTTACGGGAATAACCTCAATGGATATCACCGACCGTTTTGAGATAAAGGTTCTGGTAGATGACCGTATCACTCTGGAGCTTGGAAATGCCACACAGCTTGAAAACAAGATGTATATCGCAAAGGAGCTTATCGCTACCGAGATAACCGCCACGGAATCCGTAACAGTCAATCTCACCAATACCGAAAAGGTATACGTGCGTGATAATAATGTTATCGATAACCCCAGTGTGGTGGTTCCTGTGCTGCCCGAGAGCGAGCCTGAGGAGGACTCGGAAGCTCCCGCCGAGTAAGTTTTTTTCGGATAGTTTCGGTACTCAACTGATATTGTAACAAATTTCTTCAAAAAAACGGTTGCATTTTGCTTTCAAACCTGCTATAATAGATAGTAGTTATATTTTAATGGAACATTAAAGCATGGAGGAATGATAAAAATGGCATTTGCAATAGATAACCACGATGACGAGTTCGAGCTTGAAGAAGATTTTGAGGATTGCACCAAACTTATGGTGATAGGTGTCGGTGGCGGCGGCGGTAATGCCGTTGATCACATGATAGATTCCGGTATCTCGGGTATTGAGTACGTTGTTGCCAATACCGATGTCAAGGCGCTGCGCTCCAAGGATGGCAGCAAGATGAAGCGTATCCAGATCGGTAAAAAGCGCACACACGGTCAGGGTGCGGGTAACAATCCCATCGTAGGACAGGAGTCCGCAGAGGAGACCCGTGATTCGCTTGAAGCAGCTATGGATAAGGCATCCATGGTGTTCGTTGCGGCAGGTATGGGCGGCGGCACAGGTACAGGTGCAGCTCCCGTTGTTGCATCCATCGCCAAGGAGAAGAACATACTTACAGTCGGCGTAGTTACAAAGCCCTTCGCATGGGAGGGCAAGGAGAAGATGGCTCAGGCGATGAAGGGCATCGACGAGATGAAGAAGTACGTTGATGCGCTTATCGTTATCCCAAACGAGAAGGTAAAGGAGATGTCCAACGGCAAGCTTACCGTTATGGACGCATTCAAGGCTGTTGACGGCGTGCTTTACAAGGCTGTAAGAGGTATTTCTGACCTCGTAACAGGCGTTGGTTTCATGAATGTTGACTTCGCAGACGTTACCATGGCGCTGAAGGATTCCGGTATCGCTCACATGGCTATCGGTAAGGGCAAGGGCGATAACAAGATCGCTGACGCTCTGGACGAGGTACTTCACAGCCCGCTGCTTGAAACATCCATCGCAGGCGCTCACAGGATACTGCTTAACGTAAGCATCCCGCTTTCCTGCACACTGGACGATTTCGACTCTATCTCCGCTGAGATTACAAAGAATGCCGCTCCTGACGCTAAGGTAAAGGCAGGTATGACCTTTGACGATACTCTTGAGGATGACGAGATCGCTATCATAGCTATCGCTACTGATTTTGGTGATGTTGTCGTAACTCCCGCTGATGCGTTTGCATCTGCTATCTCTCAGAGAATGGGCAGTGCTCCCTCGCAGCACACATCTGTTATCACAGGTGATGACAACAGCGACATCGACGCACTTCTCAATATACTTAATAATAACGCAAAGTAAGTCACATAAAGGATTCCGCCGTGCATCGGCGGAATTTTTGTCACTTTGCATAATGCAGGAAAATAGACAGGTATCTCCTTTGTATAAAGAATGGTGCTTGTCTGACAGTAATATTTGTTGAAATCTATAAACTTATTGAAAGGGCTTGAATTTTTCTGCGTTTTGTTATACAATAATTATGTGGCAGTATATAAAGAAGCTGCTTTATGTAATATATATTTTGGAGGCAATCTATGAGGAGATTAAGAAAGATATCCGTACTTCTTCTCGTCGCAGTTCTTGCGATGGTGATGACGGTCTCTGCGGGTGCGGCACTGCTGTCCGTACCTAAAACATCGGATTTTGAAAATTGTAAGCCTGTTGGAACACCCACCGCAGAGGGCTTTACCATGACAGGTAAGCTCGGTGTGGATGATGTGATGACAGTACACATCTATCTTCTGGATGACGCTGCTGATGCGGAGTTCTGGAACAATTCCAAGGGCTATATCGAGTATGATGTCCGCCTTGATACAGAGGTTAAGGCACATGCGCTTATGCCTGGTTTTGCAACAGGCTGGAGCTGGGTAGGCCCTACAAACTACAATGTCAAGCTTGCTTATAATGAGTGGGTGACTGTTTCGGAGCCTATGACAAACTACTACAAAAACGGATTTCTCTCAAAGGGACCGCTCAGTGTTCTGGTACAGGTAGCAGGAGATGAGTCCACAGCAAAGGACGCTACTGTATCAGTAAGAAATATCCGCTTTGTGGGAGTAGACGGCACAGAAACTCCTGCATCTACCACCACGGTCGCTACAACTACCACAGTTGCTACCACAACAACGACAGAGTCTGAGCCTGTTGAAAGCGAGCCTGAGGAAGTTCAGCCTGTTGAAGGCGCTGTGTGGCAGGGCGAGAAGGATCTTATCACATGGAATGAGAACGTACAGATAACCGCTGCTCAGCTTGCAGATGTCAAGGAGGGCGATGTTATCAATATCGGGTACGAGGTACTTGATGCATCTTCACCTCAGATAAAGGTTGCCGCAATGGCGGGCAACTGGGATTCTCTCACATCACCTGACAATGTTGATCCTGAGTGGGGTGTTATTCCCGCAACAGAAGGTTCTCTGTCCTTTGTGCTTAATGCGGAGGACGCTAAGGCTATCAGTACATACGGCATGGCTATAAGCGGTCAGCAGATATCTCTCAGGAGCGTAGCTGTTGAAGCGGGCGAGCCTGCTGATGAGCCTGAGGAAAGCGCTCCCGAGGAGAGCAAGCCTGCTGAGAGTACAACAGCAAAGACTACTGCAAAGACTACCGCAAAGACCACAGCAAAGACAACAAAGGCAACCACCGCAAATGCTCCCGTGACTACTACGGATGAGGGCGACTTTGTTGTTATGATAATCGTTATTATCGTCGTTGCTGTTGTTATAGTGGCGGCTGCGGTAGTCGGCTACATTATTTACAGAAAGAAAAAGTACTATTAATAAAAGAAAGGAAAGTGGACGATGGATAAGGTTGTCGCATTTTTCAAAAACGTATGGCTTAAAAGGGGCGTTGCCCTGATATGCTGGTCATACACTGCACTTCTTGCGTGGATAGCGTGGCTCAGCTTCGCATACTTCTTCGAGTTTGAAAACGCGACCTCCCTGTTCGTACTCTACGTATTCGTCAATGTTGCGGCACTCGGACTGATGATCTATACAAGACGTCAGGTGTTTACCATGATAAACTGCATGATAATGCCGCCGATAGTATTTATAATAGTAATATTCGGTTTCGGAAACTGGTACCTTATCCTGCCACCGCTGTGCGTTGTGGTTGCGATGTTCTTCATCAATGCCGCTAACGAAACTCTTAAAACAGTGCTTGGCACCATGTATCTGCTGCTTTATGTTATCGGTGTTGCGGGATATATGGCGGTCAATATGCTGATGGGTACCCTCACCTTTACAGGTGTTGATCTTACACTGCGTGATACGGGGTTTGAGAAGCTTTCTCCCTCAGGCGAGTACAGGATAGTCCGTTATATAGACAAGCCCTCGGGCGACCGCAGGACCGCTATGTACTATATTGAAGCCACTGAGGACGATCAGGAGATCCCCTTCGGTCTGTGCAAGAGAGTATTCGGCTGTCAGCATGCGCTGTCACAGCAGTATACGGGACAGGCTGACGACCCTATCGACTGGGTAAAGGGCAAGGTAGACGGCAAGGAAGTTGAGATGATCAGCGTAGAGGGAAGTCTGAGAGAAAACCCCTACACGAAGAAGCCTGTCGAGGAATCAGATGAGGACAAGGACCTTGTATCTGTTCCCGCATTCGGGGATGACGACAGCTCCTCCGTAAGTGAGGGTGCAGACGATGAAAGCTCTGCTGACACATCCGATGATGGCGCTGATGCGGAGAACCCCGCAGAGGACGGCGACAGCCCTGAGGCTGCATAAGAAGAACCGTTTGTCGGACGGCTTTGGTGATACCGAGCCGTCCGATTTTAGCATTGAATAGTAATTTCTGCACTTTTGTGCGGAAAATGTTGAATTTCAGGATTTTTATTGTAAAGGAGCATTAAGTTGGACAGAACGCTTCATCTGGTAGGAAAGACCTCAAATGAGATGTTTATGCTGCGGTACCCGCGGTCTATGCTGAATTTCTGCGACTACGATCTTGCGTACTTCGCAGAGAATGCGATCGCAGTATGCGACGAGGCACTGCGAGAGGGCGAGCTTGACTTCGACAGGGTAACGGAGCTGCGCAATTCTCTGAAGGGTGCGCATGTCTATATCGAGCATCATATCCGCACGGTGTATGACAAGATTGTTCTTGACTGCTGGATAGACTACGTCTGCCGCAGGGACAACGTCGGCACAGGCACACTTTGGAACCGTTTCATGCCCTGTAATTCTGCCTTTGAAAAGGCAGTGTTCATGCGCCTTTGCGAGTATCGCTACAACAGGGCGATAAACGAGTGGCTCAACCTTGTACGAGTACAGGATTATGCCAGAAATAAGATAAGCTTCGTTTTCGCAGGAGAGCTTAAAAGTGCTTCTGAGGCGGCAGCACGCAGGAACTACTTCGATCTGATGTTCAGCGTGACCGCAAGGGAGCTTGGCTGCCGTATTGAGGAGCTTGGTGTAACTAAGGTGTTCTCTATCGGACGAGTTCCGTCCTCGCCGTTTATGTTCCCAAACATCTCAAAGGACGTGGTTAAGAACCTGCTGTCTGATTTCGACTATTCCGAGGATTATTCCGATACCGAGAATTACGGCGGACTTGCCGACCAGATAGCCATGGATGCGTTCTCCTATATGAAAGCGGGACTTGCAGGAGAGTATAACAGCTACAATATCTCCCGCAGCGAGATGGAAAATTCCCCCGAAAAGGTATACATGCCCTGCGGACTTAAGTCCGTTATGGACCTTGAGATAGATGCGCTTATCGAAAGCGGCGGCTGGCTGGCACGCTGCAAGCGCTGCGGAAGATACTTCGTGCGTGATGCGGAGCATCCCGAGGAGTATTGCTCGCTGTTCACACCGGGCGGCAAGACCTGCCTTGAGATATACGAGCTGGAAAATCCCAGGAGCGTCATATCTCCTGCACTGGAGCGCAGTTTCCGTGAAATAACGGACGAGATGTACAGCAGAGTGGACGATACAATGAGCCTTGAGGAATACGAGGGCTGGAAGATATACCTTGACGCACTCCACGACAAGGTGGAGAAGGGCGAGATACCTGTTGAGGAGCTGGAGGATTTTATCAGCTATTCACGTTCGCTGGATATTTCACGCAGCAATCCTGTGCTTGAGGTGCC
>JAFSHE010000347.1 GCA_017440445.1 Oscillospiraceae bacterium
CGCAAATGTGGGAATAGTCACCGAAACACCGAAAACGCACAAATCCATACGAAGCTTAAAGCTTCCGCAGGTAGTGTTCGATCATCTGAAAAAGCTGCTTGTATTCTATGATGAACAGGCAGACAAGCTCGGTACAAAGTGGATTGGTGATAACAATGCGGTGATGAAGGCATATAACGGTGCACAGCTTTCGCCTATGACACCAGATTCATGGTTAAGGCGGTTTTGCAAGAGGAACAAGCTGCGGTATGTATCAATTCACAGCTTCCGACATTTCAACGCCACATTATTGATAAATGCAGGCGTAGATGTTAGAACGGTGCAGCATTGTTTAGGACACGCCCAAGCGAGTACGACACTGAACATATATGCTCATTCTTTCATCGAAGCACAGGCAAGAGCAAGTGAAGTAATAGCAAACAGCTTTACACTATTATAATGGTACTTTGTTTTTCTCCATAAAGACCAAACAAAGACCAAAACCGATTTTAGGCAAAAGAAAAACCTCACAAACCGCATTACAATCACGTTTGTGAGGTTATCCTATGGCACGCCAGGAGGGATTCGAACCCCCGACCCTCTGGTTCGTAGCCAGATACTCTATCCAGCTGAGCTACTGGCGCATACCGTGCTTTCAAGCACTCATATATTATATCACAACGATAATAGTTTGTCAAGCACTTTTTTCACATTTTTTCTGAAAATTTTTCATATCCGCACAATAGTATAGATGTGAAGAAAAATGTTTAATCATGATCATCCTGAAAAAATCCCCTTGACAAGGCGGGAAGATAACATTATAATAAATACTGGCGGCGTTTGCGTATCGTGAACATCTTCCGCTGTTTAGGCTATAATATAACAGGAGCGGAGGGGCTATGGAGCAGAACTTTTTCGATATCAGCGAGGTGTTTGATGGCTACTGTGGTCTGCGTGAGCAGGAGGATAACTGTAACCTGCTGATGGAACAGCCCGAGATGTCCCGTCTGCTGCCCGATATCAGGGGAAAGCGTGTGCTTGACCTGGGCTGCGGATTTGGCCATAACTGTGTTGGCTTCGTGGAGAAAGGCGCTTCGGAGGTCGTTGGTATCGATATTTCGGAGAAGATGCTCTCTGTGGCACGCTCTGAAAGCTCACATCCGTATATCCGCTACATTAATATGAGCATGACGGACATATCCTCGCTTTCGGGGAAGTTTGACCTTGTGTACAGCTCCCTTGCATTCCATTATATAGAGGACCTTGACTGCCTTTTGCGGGATATTTCGGAGCTTATGAATGTCGGAGGAACACTGCTTTTCTCGCAGGAGCATCCTGTCTACACAGCCTCGGAGAATGGTCAGGGACACTACATCCTTGATGAACAGGGAACTAAGAGCGGCTATTGCTTTTCACATTATCAGACGGCGGGAAAACGTGAGGATGAGTGGTTCGTAAAGGGCAGGATATATTATCATCGCCGCTTTTCAGATATAATAAATGCTGTTTCGTCGGCTGGCTTCCTGATAGAAAAGGTCGTTGAGCCTGTACCCGATGATAACATGATGCGGCTTCGTCCTCGTTCTGACAGGCTGCACAAGCCCTTATTCCTGATAGTTAAAGCGAGAAAGCTTTGATATAGACACAACTGAAAGGACATAACTTTTATGATAAGCAACAATATTCTTGAGGTTATAGGCCATACGCCTCTTATCCGCCTCAACCGCATGGTGGACGAGGACAGCGCCGAGATACTTGTAAAGTTCGAGGGACTTAACGTGGGCGGCTCGATAAAGACCCGTACTGCATACAATATGATACTTGCCGCAGAGCGTGACGGTATCATCAATAAGGATACCATTATAGTAGAGCCTACAAGCGGCAACCAGGGAATAGGTCTTGCTCTTGTGGGAGCAGTGCGTGGATATAAGACGGTAATCATCATGCCCGACTCCGTAAGCTGCGAGCGCAGGATGCTGGTGCGTCATTACGGGGCAGAGGTGAAGCTCGTCCATGATGACGGAAACATCGGTGAGTGCATAGACGAGTGCCTGCGTACAGCGGAGCGCATGAAGGCTGAAGATCCCAATGTGTACATTCCACAGCAGTTTGAGAACAGGGCAAATCCCCTTGTACATAAGCATCATACAGGTCTTGAGATACTGGAGCAGGCAGGCAAGGAGATACACGGCTTCTGCTCGGGAATAGGCACAGGCGGCACGCTCAGCGGTATCGGCGAAACGCTGAAGGCTCAGTACCCCGATATCGAGATCTGGGCGGTAGAGCCTGAAAATGCCGCTATCCTCGCAGGAGGAACGATCGGCACGCATCTTCAGATGGGAATAGGCGACGGCATCATTCCGAAGAATCTCAATCAGGATATATACAGCTATGTTTACATCGTAACTGACGAGGAGGCTATCCAGACTGCAAAGGACCTTGCACGTCTTGAGGGACTTATGTGCGGAATCTCCGCAGGAACCAATGTTGCAGCGGCAAAGAAGCTTGCTAAGAAGCTCGGCAAGGGCAAGACCGTTGTTACAGTTCTTCCCGATACAGCAGAGAGATATTTCTCCACACCTTTGTTTGAGGGTGAATGATATGACCTTTGAGGAGCTTAAATGCGGCAGGCTGGTACAGCACTTCAAGCGTGAGCTGATGTCGGAGGAGGAGCGTAAGAGCGCTCCAACGAAATACACCTATGAGATAATAGGAACAGCCATGCACACCGAAACAGAGGAGCGGCTTGTTATCTATCGTGCGCTGTACGGTGATATGAAGATGTACGCCCGCCCTGTTGATATGTTTCTGTCCGAGGTGGACAGAGAGAAGTATCCCGATGCGAAGCAGAAATTCCGCTTTGAGCGTGCCTATGATGTACATATCCTGGGCAGACCGCTGTACATGAGGGGCGAGACAGTGCGCTTTTTGTGGAATGACAGCGAGGAAAAGCAGGGTACGGTAGAGATAGTGGACAGCTACGGCACGTTTGAGCAGAGCGAGGAGCCATCCTACGATGTTCACGTGACCGATGAAAACGGCAGGACTGCGCTGTATAAGCATGTAAGACAGAGCTGGATACTGGTGGATAAGAAATAATGCGCACTGCGCAAAAATAGAAAGGACGAAAAATCATGAAGATCTATTCTGTACTGGACAAGGAGTTCGCACCCTACGGAAAGGTGCTGGAGGGCTACGACACCACTTGCCTCATGAAGGCGCTGGATGAAACAACACCTCTCCCCGAGGGAGTTGATTATGTTGCCAGTGTTGCGTCGCTGGAGAGTACCTGTCTTTTCGGTCAGCTCCAAAACAACGCCTACGGCGGCATGCCTATTCAGATAGGCTACTGCAACGGTCACAACACAAAGCTGAACTGCCTTGAGTATCACCGTGACAGCGAGCTTAATATCGGTCTGTATGATTTTGTTCTTCTTGTTGCCAAGGAGGATGATATCATCGATGGCAAGCTTGATACATCCAGAGTAATGGCATTCAGGGCTAAGGCAGGTCAGGTGGTAGAGGTATATGCAACTACTCTC
>JAFSHE010000348.1 GCA_017440445.1 Oscillospiraceae bacterium
CGCCCTCTGCTTCTGGCCGCCTGAAAGTTCAGAGGGATAAGCGCCTGTCTTGTCACTGAGCCCAACCTTTTCCAGCAGCTGTAACGCCTCCGCAGTGGCTTCCCGCTTGCTCCTTTTCTGTACCTTTACAGGGCTGAGAATAATATTCTGAAGCACCGTTATATTTGGGAACAGATCGTAGTTCTGAAATACCATTCCTATCTTCTGACGTATCTTTACAAGGCTCTTCTTTCCGAATTCGATAGGCTTGCCGTTGAGGTATATCGTTCCGCCCTGTATCGGCTCAAGTCCGTTAAGGCATCTCAGCAGCGTGCTTTTTCCGCAGCCTGAGGGTCCTATCAACACAACGGTTTCACCTTTTTTCACCGATAGCGAAAGATCGCTGAATATCACATTATCTCCGAATGATTTTTTCAGATGGCTTATCTCGATTACATTGTCGGACATATAATATCATCCCTTTCTTTCGGTCAGTTTTCGGGAAAGCAGCGACAGCGGAAAGCATACCACGAAATACATCAGAAATATCACTCCGTAGACCCATAGTGCCGCATCAGGAGCTTCATAACGGTTTGCGTCGATGATCTGCTTGCCGACCTTAAGCACCTCTGTCACACCGATAAGCGATATCAACGCTGTGGTCTTTATCATTCTGGTAGAGAGGTTTATGATATTCGGAAGCAGATGTTTCAGTGCCTGCGGCATTATCACATAAATATAAACCTGTATCCTACTGAGCGCCAGTGAAGCGCCCGATTCAAACTGATGTATGGGAATAGAGCCGAATGCCCCCCTCACAAGGTCTGCGGTCTCCGCTGTTCCCCATATCGTAAAAACGATTACCGAGGCTGCTTCGCCGCTGAGATTAAGTCCCGTAAGCCTTGTAATGCCGAAATATATGATGAACAGCCACACAAGTTGCGGCACTATCCTGACCGCTTCGAGATATACTCTGCAAAGCGATCTGACAAGACGGCTCTGTCCTGTCATTGCAGTACCCATGATAAAGCCAAGGACAAGAGAAAAGCCGATAGATATAAGCGATATCCTTATCGTGACCCATAATCCTAAAAGCAGCCGAACAAAGTTGCTGCCCGCAAAGATCACCTCATATCCGTCCACGGCTCATTCTCCTTTCCATCAGCGAGAACACAACTGATATCGGCAAAAGTATCAGCAGATACGCTATCACGAGCATTGTCAGTATCTCCGTGGTGTTATAGTACATACCGATCAGATCTTTTGCCGTATACATAAGGTCTGCAAGCGAAACCGCGCTGAATACACTGGTCTCTTTAAGCAGGAATATCACATTTGCGCACATAGGAGCGACCGCCGCACGAGCCGCCTGTGGTATCACCACATATCTCATCGTCTGTGCTCTGTTAAGAGTGAGGCTCTCTGCGGATTCTATCTGACCATTTGAAACTGTTTCAAGTGCCGCATAGAGGGATTCCGCCATATAGCTTCCTCCGAGAAAGGTCAGTCCCGCTATTCCACAGATCTCTGAGGAAAGCACTATCCCTGCTTTCGGAAGCCCGAAATAGAGAAAGAACAGCTGAACGATAAGCGGTGTATTTCTGGACAGCTCGATGTATGCCGACACAAGCTGCCTTAACAGGGGTATCCTGAAATATTTTATCAGTGCGCATATCAGCCCTGTTATGGCAGCAAGCAAAGTTCCTGTCCCTCCGATAGCTACCGTAAGCAGTGCCGACTCTGCAAATAGCGGCGAATACTCTGCAACAAATGACCAGTCCATTAAATTACCTCCCGAAATCAGAAGATAGCAACTACAGCTCCGTTATAGGTCTCCTCAATGTAGGTCTTTACTTCCTCTGTTTTCAGTGCATTGACAAGCGCGGTGGTCTTCTCACTATTTTCATCTCCGCTTCTTACCGCTACGATATTTGCGTAGGTCTGCGCTGCGTTGCCCGAAGCGTCCTCCACTGCTAGTGCTGTGGAAATATCAAGACCTGCGGCAAGCGCATAGTTTCCGTTGATTACTGCCAGGGAGCCCTCATCGGAGTTTGCGTACTGCGCTGCGACCGTATCAGCCTGCACTGCGATTATCTCAAAGCCCTTATCATCCACGATGTCAAGCGTTGTTACTCCGTCGGAAGCGTTTGCGCCTTCGGGAAGAGTGATAAGGCCTTCCTGCTGAAGCAGGAGCAGCGCTCTTGTTTCGTTGCTGTCGTCGGCGGGAATGATGATGGTAGCACCCTCTGCGGCAGCGTCCACGGAAGCTACGCCGTTACCGTAAAGGCCGAACGGCTCATAGTGGATGGAAGCAGCGGACACTATATCGGTGCCGTTGGAAGCGTTGAAGCTGTCGAGATAAGGCGTGTGCTGGAAATAGTTGGCATCCAGTGAACCTTCATCAAGAGATGTATTCGGCAGCACATAGCCATCAAAGA
>JAFSHE010000349.1 GCA_017440445.1 Oscillospiraceae bacterium
AAGCTTGTTTACCTCGTCAACAAGGTACTTAAGTCCGCCGTTTATCTTCTTCTCGTAAACGAACCAGTCACCGAGGGAGCTGTTGTCGGAATCTCTGTGACCGAACCAGCCGTCGTCCATTACCAGCATCTCGATACCGAGCTGAGAAGCCTGCTTTGCGATATCTATGAGCTTATCTGTGTTGAAGTTGAAGTAGGTAGCCTCCCAGTTGTTGATAAGGATGGGACGGCGCTTGTCCTTGTACTCGCCTCTGATAAGGTGCTGACGGTACAGGTCGTGGAATGTGCGGGACATATTTCCGATACCCTCAGAGGAGTATACCATAACAAGTTCGGGAGCAGTGAACTCTGCCTCGGGCAGCAGCTTCCAGCTGAAATCAAAGTGGTTGATACCCATTACAAGACGTGTGTACTTGTGCTGAGTAACCTCAGCCTGTGCAAAGAAGTTTCCGCTGTATACAAGGTTGAAGCCGTAAGCCTCGCCGATGTCCTCGTTTGCATTGTGGGAAACGAGAGCAACAAAGGGATTGTTCTGGTGGGAGCTTTCGCCCTTTACGGAGTCAACGCCCTGCTTTCCGTGGTGCAGACGGCAGCGCTCCATAACACGCTCTCTCGCCCAGGAGCCGTTGAGTGAGATGAAGTCGTAGTTATCTGTGCAGAAATCAACGCAGCCCGAAAGCACACGTCTTACATCGAACGCCTCAGCACCCTTGTTTATGAGCTTAACGCTTCTTGTGATAACATCAAGGTCAGCGAATACTGTGTAGTAGAGGATAACATTAAGACCTGTGCGCTTGTCAGCGAGGGTAACAGCCACAGTCTGTGCCTCGTTCTTGTCTGCGAATGTTGCGGGGAGCTGAACTGTGCAGTCCTCCAGCTCCTGCTGAAGAACAGGCTTGCCGTCCATTATCTCGTGGGAAACATATCTCAGATCCAGTGAGGACATGCCCTTGCTGTCCATCAGCATGATGGCAGGCTCACGGTAGTCGCCGATGCCGTGACAGGGGTACTCAAAGGGAGTAGCGTCCATGAATGTACCCATATCACGCTGGTTTACCTTGGGAGTATAGGGATTTTCGCCGAGATTAAGCAGATAGGAAAGGTCCTCGTCATCGGCACGCTTGCCGAAATAAACATGTGCGAGGTGTCCGCTTTCCAGTGCTGCAAATGCGTATGTAACACCCTTTCCTGTGAGGGTGAACATAGTCATCTCCTCGGTAAAAGTTTCGTTGGAGTTTGTCTGCCAGCGATACTGGGAGTATTCTTTTTTGAGCGTTTTAACGTTAATAAGGTCCATGATCTTTTTCCTTTCTATATTGACAAATCGGAATTTATCGATTCGTTTTTTTACAACTCAAATAACTGTAAATTATTTTCCATAGCATCTTTAACTCTGGATAATGCTTCGATTGCCGCCTCCTTGCTATGATAAACGGCAATGCTTTCCCATGAACTGATTCTTGTCTGAACAATCAGAGAACAACCATCAACACGAAGCCCGCCGTAACAAAGCACTAACTTAGATTTGTCGGGACTCAATAATTTCATACGAGGTATCGGTCTTACAATAGTACCATCGGTAAGAACAAACTCAAAATCGGAAAAACTCTCTTTTAATGCTTCTGATAAGGTATCTTGCACGGTACATGTAACAGCGTTCTCAATTTTCTCGTTGAGTATTTCCTCAAGTCGGTTAGAAAAATCGTCCATAATAGCTTCCAGATCAAAGTTTTTGTTTTCGTCCATGATTTATCACTCCTCTGTCAAATTTTCGGTTGTCCGTATTAAGAATAATTATAACACATCTTAAATACTTATTCAAGAAGATAAATTCTTTTTTGGAAAAATTTTATCTCCTCACGACCAGAAAAAATGCGGCGCAGTTTTCTCTGCGCCGCTTATGCTTAATCAGCTTTTTTCTTTGACTTGTTCTGCATGAACTTCATCAGCAAAAGAACTCCGATGGTGAGTGCAAGTCCGATAATAAGGCATACTATCCAGTTCTTTATAAGTGCTGCCAGTATATACATCACAAAGGATATAGCGGCAACAGTCATAGCGTATGGTATCTGTGTGGTGACGTGGCGCACGTGGTCGCACTTTGCACCTGCGGACGCCATGATGGTGGTATCCGAGATGGGCGAGCAGTGGTCGCCGCATACAGAGCCTGCCATGCAAGCGGAGATGGAGATTATCATCATGGTGTGGTCAACACCGCTGAATACGCTTACAACGATGGGGATGAGTATACCGAATGTACCCCAGGATGTTCCCGTAGCAAAGGATATCAGCGCTGCGATAACGAAGATGATAGCGGGCAGGAATATCTGGAAGCCTGCTGCATATTCCTTTACGAACGTGTCAACGAATACACCTGCGCCGAGGCTGTCTGTCATAGCCTTGAGAGTCCATGCAAAGGTGAGGATAAGTATAGCGGGTACCATCGCCTTGAAGCCCTCGGGGAGGGATTCCATACATTCTCTGAAGGAGAGCACTCTCC
>JAFSHE010000350.1 GCA_017440445.1 Oscillospiraceae bacterium
GCTGCATGGAAATCGTCAAAACCAAGCTCCTTATAATAGCTCTTGCCGAATTTACCGATAAGATAATTGTTTAGCTGTCCGATGTTGCCGCCCTTGGAGCTGTTTTCCTCCGCATACGCAATTACCTCGGCGCGGAATATATCGGTATTCAGTTCTGTTTCCGCAGCTGCCACAGGCTCTATCGAAGTGCCTGTCCTCTTGAAACAGCTGTGCTTATCTATAAATCTCGCAAATCTCTTTGAGCCGAAGCGGGAGAAGTCTATCTTGCCGAATCTTGTCACAACATAGCTCTCGATCTTCATCATGTTGTCAGTCTGCGGAGCGTACTCGCTGAAATAGTCCTTGATAGCTGATACTATCTGCTCCTCTGTAACCTCATCGGCATTAACGACAGGCTGAGGAAGCTCTGCCTTTTTCTTTTTCAGCGAAACAAAGGTATTGCTGCGGCGAAGCTCCTTGAAGCTGTCGATAAAAGACGAAAAACGCTTGTAACCAAGCTCATCAAAATTGATGTTGCCAAAGCGCGAGGTAAGCACTGCATTTACTCTTGCAAGGTCGATACGCTCGCCCTCGTGCTCCTCCACATAATCCATTACAGCCTTACGGATAGCCTTTTCGTCAAGCGTGCCCTCAGGCTCGCACATCTGATTGAGATAGCAGAAATGCTGACAGCTTATCGTAAACGCACGCGGCGTTTTAAGCTCGCCGATACCAACAACAAGCTTTCCCGCCTCGCGAAGTCTTATCGCAAGACGCGTGAAATCGCTGTCGCTCGTAACAAGGCAGAAGCCGTCAACATTGCCCGTATACAGGATATCCATAGCGTCGATTATCATGGAAAAATCGGTGGCATTCTTGCCCGCGATGTAGCTGCACTGCTGCACGGGCATGATAGAATAGTTTATCGCCGCATTGTGCCAGCCGTTGCCGCCCTTTTCCCAGTCTCCGTAAACTCGCTTGTAGGTAGGAATACCGTACTTTTCCACCTCCTGCATGATGAACTGCGCGTATTTTGCCGATACGTTATCGCTGTCGATAAGCACCGCAATTTTTCTCTGATCGGACATATTAAACCTCTCTGTATAAAATAAGCTGCCAAAACTTAATATTAGATTTTGGCAGCATTAGTATTCACTTAAATTGCAACAGGTATCTTGTCGGTAAACTCGTGGTACTGATAATCCACAGCTGTAAAGCTGTTTTTGGTGAACTGATAGAAATCCTTGATATCCTCAACGACCATCTTGGGAGCAGGGAAAGGCTTCTTCTCTATCATCTTCTTAACAATATCCACATGACGATCATAAATGTGGGCGTCTGCAATAACATGAACCAGCTCGCCCGCCTCAAGGCCGCTTGCCTTTGCAAACATAGTAAGCAGCGCAGCGTACTGGCATACATTCCAGTTGTTTGCGGTCAGCATATCCTGACTGCGCTGGTTGAGTATACCGTTGAGCTTGTTGCCCGACACATTGAAGGTCATGGAATAAGCACATGGAGCAAGTCCCATAGCATGCAGATCGGCATGGTTGTACATATTGGTCATGATACGGCGGCTTGCAGGGTTGTTCTTCAGATCGTACAGCACTCTGTCAACCTGATCGAACTCGCCTTCCTTATACTTGTGCTTTACTCCGAGCTGATATCCATAAGCCTTGCCGATAGTACCATTCTCATCAGCCCAGGCGTCCCATACATGAGAAGAAAGCTCCTCGATACGGTTGGATTTTTTCTGATATATCCACAGTATCTCATCGATAGCCGAGCGATAATACACCCTGCGCAGAGTCATCAGCGGAAACTCCTTCTGAAGATCGTAGCGGTTTACTATGCAGAATTTCTTTATAGTGTGCGCTGGTGTGCCGTCCTCCCAGTGAGGGCGCACATTCTGGTCCTCGTCCGAGATACCGTTCTCAATAATATCGCGGCAGTTCTGTATAAAAAGCTCGTCTGCAAGGCTCATAAAAAGATCCTCCTTTTACCGAATCAGGGCGGAATCGCTCCCGCCCCGTATTTCTTTAGATCTTGCTGAAGATAGAGGACGCTGTAAAATCGATATCCTCGTACTTTGTCTTATCAAACATGGAAAGACCAGTTGTTTCGCATACGCTGTAGATCTTGATGTTGTTTCCGTCAGCATAAGCGCGAACACGCTCCAGCAGCTGTCTTGCCTTCTCGGGGAAGCCTGCTGTGCTGCCCTCGGGAACAACTCTGCCGACACCGTCAGCATCGATCTCGAGCGGGAATACACCGTCAAAGCCGTAAATATAGATCTCGCTGAAGCCCATGTAGATCGCAAGCTGTATCATCTGATACATCGCCATGATCTGAGACGTCTCATAAATGCTGCCAACCGACTGGAAGGTGGGAAGACCGTCAATAAGACCGTTGCCGAGCAAATTGATATATGTGGGCTTTTTCTTGAACTTATCCTCGAACACCTTAACATCGGCATTCACAAAGCACTCCATACCTTCTATATACTTACCGTTGCCGAGGTAAGCCTTGGGGTCTGTAAGCAGATAGTAAGTAGGGCGCTGGGGAGTTCTGGAAAAGAAATCGCAGAAATTATCGCAAGCAAAGGTGCGCTCGTTCATGAGAACATTCAGCTCATCAAGTTTTGCAGATGTGCTGCCGACTATAAAACAGCGCTGACCGTTCATCTTGCCCTTGTATGCAGAGAGCTGTTGTGCAGTTGCTGCCTCAAGACCGCTGTAACGCTTAGCATCTGCCGCAATAGCACCTGTGATCTTCTTGTTTGCCATATTAAAGCCAAAGCCTGTAGGCTCGTTCATCTCGCAATAATCGCGCTCTGTGTAGCCGCACTGTGTCTTAAGCGCAATAGCAATGCTTGCAGAAGTACCGATCACCTTATCCATAGCAGCAAGCTGTATCTCGGAGATATAGTAAGGCGCAAGGATCAGCACATAGAAGGAATTAGCCTTGCCTCTGAGCTCCTCGATAAATCGTACCGAGCCGTCTTCGGTAGCCTTATCCTGCTCTGTTGTTACTCTGAAAGCGATCTCGGGAACCTTTACGTTCTTTCTGCGAAGTCCGTCGATAGTCTCGTTAAGAACAGCATAGTCCTCATCGCCACCGATGATAACAAGCTTTCTCTGACCAATAACTTCGATATTCTTTACAAGATATGTCTTGTATGCACCGGACTTGCCGCTGCGTA
>JAFSHE010000351.1 GCA_017440445.1 Oscillospiraceae bacterium
ACGGTGTAAACTGCTATTTCTCCGAGGCTGCGGGAAAAGCTCCGCAGTATAACAGCCTTTTTTCGCAGGCTGTGGTATCGCTTGATTACGCTATGAATACAGTGGTGGTGAAATGCCGCTCGGGACTTGCAAATGCCGCCTGCGCAGTGCTTGATGAGCAGGAATTCGGCTTTGTGGTGGGTACTATTGCGGGCGATGATACGATATTCGTGCTGACCCGCACGGAGCATCACGCTGTGCAGCTTATCGAGCAGCTTAAAAGAATGATGACAAGAAACTGACTGGAGGGATAACACTTGCTGCGGGAATTATCGATAGAAAACCTTGCGGTTATCGAAAAAGCAACTGCGGAATTCGGTGGAAACTTCAATGTTTTCACGGGTGAAACGGGTGCGGGTAAAAGTATACTTATCGGCGGCATCAACGCTATCCTCGGTCAGAGGACTACAAAGGATATCGTGCGCACAGGCGCTCCAAAAGCGGTCATCACCGCTTTGTTTGATGATATCCCTGCGGAGGTCTCGGACAAGCTGTCTGAGATGGGCTTTTCCGCAGAGGACGGCGAGCTTATGCTTATGCGTGAGATATCCGCAGACGGTAAAAGCTCCGCACGTATAAACGGCAGGACAGCTACCGCTGCCATGCTCCGTGAGATAGGCAGCATGCTCGTTGATGTACATGGTCAGCATGAAAACAGGATACTCATGTCCTCGGATAATCAGAGGGATATCCTGGACAGCTACGGCGGGATAGGCGCTGCGCTTTCCGAGTACAAGGAGAAATTCCGCAGCTTCTCGCAGATATCAAAGCGGATAAATAAGCTGCGTAATGAAAACGAAACACGCAGCCTGAAGATATCGCATCTAACTGCTGTGGTGGAGGAGCTTGAGGAGCTTAATCTCGCCAAGGGCGAGGGCGACGCACTGGAAGCGGAGCTTGCAAAGTGCAGGAATTTCGTGAAGATACAGTCGGCGCTGTATTCAGCATACAGCTGCTTTAACGGAGAAGAAACAGCAGGAGCGCTTGACCAGCTTCGCCGTGCGATGAATACTCTTAGCGGCACAGCCTCATTCCTGCCGCAGGCAGAGGAGCTTTCTCAGCGCATCGAGGGAATACTCGCTGAGGCGGAGGATATCGCATCTGAGATATCCTCGCTTACCAACGATGATGGCGGCGAGGCACGTGAGGCGGCCCTGGAGGACAGAGTATCTGCCCTGAAGCACGCAAAGCGCAAGTATAATATGGATGCAGACCAGCTTGTGGATTATCTCGATGAGTGCCGCAGCGAGCTGCTGGAGCTTGACGGAGCAGACAGCGAGATAGAAGCACTGACAGAGCAGAAGCACGTCCTCGGCGAGGATCTGAAAAGGTGCGCTGAGAATATCACCGCACTCAGAAGCGCAGCTGCGGAAAGGCTCTCCACGGAGATATGCGAGCAGCTTAAATTCCTTGATATGCCGAATGTACGGATAATCATTTCGGTAACAAAGGATAAGGTGACGATAAACGGCATGGATGCGGTGGAGATGCTTATCTCTGCAAACGCAGGCGAGGAGCCTAAGCCGATAAACAAGATAGCCAGCGGTGGCGAGCTTTCACGTATCATGCTTGCTATAAAGAGCGTACTTGCGGATAACGACAATATCCCCACGCTGATATTCGACGAGGTCGATGCGGGAATCAGTGGCAGAGCTGCTCAGAAGGTAGGTATTAAGCTTGCCGAAACCGCACGCAAAAGGCAGGTGCTGTGTATCACACATCTTGCACAGATAGCATCTCAGGCGGATTTCCATCTGCTTATCGAGAAGAATACCGAGGGAGAGCGCACCTTTACAAGCATACAGCACCTTGATTTCGATGGACGAAAAGCAGAGCTTGCCCGTATCATCGATGGCGAGGGCAGCAGCGAGAGCAGTCTTCAGGCGGCTGAGGAGATGCTTCGCAGAAACTCCTGACAGATATCTCAGAAAACTAAATTCAGATAGTGCCTCGTTTTCCGAGGCATTATTTTTTTAGAAATAATACTGTTTTTTCATACTGCTATCACAATCAATGGGTATAATAAAGGCAGTAATATCTTTCAGAGAAAACAATGAGATACTCAAAGGAGAGCTGTAATGGGATTTGGCTTCAGGACGCTGGCTGTGCTTTGCTCGGTGGCGGTTTCGTTTAATACAGGCTGTGCAAGGCGTGTCCCTGCGGCTGAGGACAGCACGGGGATAAAGTCCCCCTTTTATACGGCGGGTGAGTCGGAGGACAGCACGGCGGATATCCCTGTTGTGGCTGTGACATCTCCTGAGGATAGTATCCCCGTAGAAAAAGCAGACTGCTCTGTGGTGTTTGGCAAAGATGGTACGAGGATAAACGGTCGTGGTGCTGTGATAAAGGGAGATCAGGTCATAATCCAGAGGGACGGAGTGTATTCTCTTTCGGGAGAAGCTGCCAATGGAAAGATATCGGTGACTGCGGAGAATGTTTCCCTCATACTTGACGGGCTGAGTCTTTACAGCAGTGAAAATGCAGCTATCGAATACAGCGGAGGCGGCAGGCTGACGCTTACCCTTGCAGCGGGGAGTGAAAACTCTGTAAAATGCCAGAATACAGCGTTTTTATGCCACGGCGATCTGACGGTAAACGGTTCGGGCGCTGCTTACTTCGACGGAGACAGCGGTATCTCGGCGGATGGTATCATTAAGCTGTGCGGCGGGGATATAACGATATCCTCGGTGGAAAATGGCATCAGCGGCGGAGAGTATGTGCTTGCATCTGAAGGCAACACTGAGATATATTCAGGCGGCGATGGTATAAGGGTTACAGGCTCAGCAGAGGACAACGGATATTTCAGCCTTCAGTCTGGAAAGCTTTCTGTCACATCCTCGGCTGACGGAATACAGACAGATAACGGAATATTCGTATCGGGAGGCGATATGAGGCTTACCTGCGGCGGAAGCAGCTCGGCAGTGATGTATGTTGAAACAGAAGGTATTGTTTATGGCAGGCATGGTGGTTATTTTACGGATGCCTCAGAGGCTTTTGATTTCAGTAATCTTGTATCGGGGGACGGCAGCAAGGCGGGAAGTAAAAAGGGTCTGCGCACAGGCGGTGCGGTTGTCATAAGCGGCGGCGTTGTCTGGGTGGACTCCGCAGATGATTGTATCCATTCGGGAAGTTATGCGGATATCCTGTCGGGTGAGGTAACGCTGCGCTCTGGCGATGACGGAATACACTGCGACGGCAGAGTTACTGTATCGGGCGGTGTTCTTGATATCGCTGGCAGCTATAATGCGATAGAGGGCATGTCGGTGGACATAGATGGCGGGGAGATACTTTTAAGCTCCTTCCGTGACGGAATAAACGCAGCAGGCGGTAATGATATCAGCTACACAGGCAGTGCGGACAGTACTCAGCGGTATATCAGCATTTCGGGCGGAGATATCACTATCTGTTCGGGAGGAGATGGTATCGATTCGGGCGGCACTGCTGCGATGAGCGGCGGAAAAGTGACGATATCTTCCTCTGACAATGACAGATTCGGCTCGTTGTATTATAGTAATTCCTTCGTGCTTAGCGGGGGAGTGCTGGCGGCATTCGGCTCGGACGGCATGACCAAAGCTCCAAGTATCGTTTCGGGACCATGTATCTCTGTATTCCTTAATGCGGAGAAAGGCGATACAGTTTCGCTTTCCGACGAAAAGGGCGCAGTCTTGCTCAGCCATGTTCTTCCTGAGGATTGCAGCTCCTTTATTTTCTCATCGGAGGATATCACGGAGGGCGAGGTGTATGTCATCTCTGTGAATGGAGCGGAAGCGCAGCGTATTACCGCAGCAGACGGTCTGTGTGGCGGTGGACCTGACAGCAGCTCCAATACG
The DNA here is from genome assembly GCA_017440445.1 of Oscillospiraceae bacterium. The sequence goes on from JAFSHE010000351.1 coordinate 3,870, forward strand.
CAATTTGATGATGTTATCGGTGACGCTGAGGGTAGTTCAGTAGGTATGGTAGCATGAAAATAGGAAATGCTCCTGTGCTGACGGGAGCGTTTTTGCGTCTGAGGTTACAAAACGGTTAAAATGATTTCAGTTTGGAAACAGAGCGGTTACAACTGATTACAGCTTGATTACAGTTTTGTAATAATCGTTGACTTGGAGAGAGGTTTGTGTTATCATGTGCTCAGAGGGAAATTAATTAACTTAGTTCGGGTACTCTATATGGGGTAAAGTCCTCTGTACAGAGTTTGATATACAGCTCTCTGCTAAGCTCGGAGAGCGCAGAAAACGGCGTCTGGATGTATCCGGATGCCGTTTTTGTTTCTGTTGCACAAAAAATGACTTGAAATTTCGTTAAAAATATTACTTTACAAATTCATTAAAATTACTTAAAATATAATTAATAGATTTTTGCTTTTCGGTATGGAATAATTTCATTTTAAGTTAATTTTTACGTTGAAAGGAAATGCACGAAATGGTTAAAAAAGCAGTTACGATGAGCGATATCGCCAAGGTAATGAATGTTAGCACTGTAACGGTATCCAAAGCGCTGGGCGACAGGGATGGTGTCAGCGAGGAGCTGAGAGAGCGCATAAAGCAGAAGGCTACCGAGATGGGCTATCGTATGCATACAGGCGGCAGAGGCATGCACGACGGGCTCAGCTATAATATAGGAATAGTCGTAGCCCGTCATTTTATCGGAGATGCAAGCTCCTTCTACTGGATAGTTTATCGTTATATCGTGGAAATGCTGCAGAAGCAGAACTATTACGGCATGCTTGAGGTGGTAAACGATACAGATGCAGAGGCTACCGAGATTCCCAACTCCGTGCTTGACAGAAAGGTAGACGGACTTATCGTGCTGGGTCAGTTTACCGACAGCTATGTTGACAAGCTGATGTCCTACGGAATTCCTACCGTATTCCTTGATTTCTACGGCAGCCGTGAGGATGCGGAGACCGTTCTCTCCGATAACTTCTATGGCGCATATATGCTTACAAGTCACCTTATAGCAAACGGACACAGAAAGATAGGCTTCCTCGGAAGTATAAGCTCCACTTCCAGTATCCAGGACAGATATCTTGGTTATTATAAGGCACTGCTGGAGAACAGGATACCTCTGCGCCAGGACTGGATAATCAGCGACCGCTCCAATGAGAGCGATATATTCCCCGAGTTCACACTTCCCGCCGACATGCCGACAGCTATCGTCTGCAACTGTGATGAGGCGGCATACAAGCTTGTAAATCAGTTCAAGACGCTTGGCATACGTGTGCCGGATGATGTTTCGGTGGTAGGCTACGATAACCATATCTATTCCACTATCAGCACTCCTCGCCTTACTACTATCGATGTAAACAGCCGTGTTATGTCTGCTGAGGCTGTGGATATCATTCTCCACAAGATACGTGATGGCAGCTATAAGCGTGGAAGAACACTGGTTACAGGAAAGCTTGTCCGCCGTGAGAGCGTGAAAAATCTCAATAAGGAATAAAGAACATGCTCCCCTTTTTCAGGGGAGCATTTATTGTTTATCAGTAGTTCTCTGCGTGTACCTCAAAGTAGCTCTGGGGATGTGCGCAGGTGGGGCAGACCTCGGGAGCCTTTGTGCCAACTACGATATGACCGCAGTTGCGGCATTCCCATACCTTGACCTCGCTCTTTTCAAATACCTGAGCGGTCTCTACGTTCTTCAGAAGTGCACGGTAGCGCTCCTCGTGATGCTTTTCGATAGCGGCAACCAGACGGAACTTCTTTGCAAGCTCTGTGAAGCCCTCTGCCTCGGCGGTCTTTGCGAACTCCTCGTACATGTCGGTCCAC
>JAFSHE010000352.1 GCA_017440445.1 Oscillospiraceae bacterium
ACCGCATTCGGAGATGAAACTCTTGAGATACTGGAAAACGACTCGGTAAAGCTTGCTTCCATCAAGGGAATAACCACCGAAAGAGCATTGTCCATCGGTAAGGAGTTCAATAAGATAACCGGGCTTCGCAAGGCGATGACCTATTTCTCAAAATACGGCATACAGCCCATGACCGTTGCATCTGTCTGGAAGCAGTACGAGGGCCGCACGATGCAGGTGATAAAGGACAACCCTTACATCCTGTGTGAGAGCGGTATAGAGCTTCCCTTTAAGGATGCGGACAGGCTGGCGGGAGAGCTAGGCTTCCCAATGGACAGCGAGGAGCGCATCCTTGCGGGAATTATATGGTGCCTGAGGGTCAATGCCGCAAACGGACACACCTGCGTCAGGGAGGCGGCGCTTTCAGATACGGTGTGCTATGAGCTGGAGATAGGCGAAAAGGCATTCTGGAACGGTCTTTCCATGGCGGAGAGCCGTGGAGAGGTGGTTTTAGACGACAAATACGACGACCACTTTGTTTTCCTTACGGAATACTATCAGGCGGAGTGCTATATTGCGGAAAAGCTTGCGGAGATGATAAAACGCAGCGACAGCGGCGACAGGGACTACTCCGAGGAGATAGCGGGAATAGAGTGGACAGAGGGCATACAGTACGAGGAGCGCCAGAAGGAGGCCATCAACGGCTGTATGAATAACCATGTGTTCATCCTGACGGGCGGCCCGGGTACAGGAAAGACCACTACTCTAAACGCTGTTATATCCCTGTGTAAGCTCCGTGGTCAGAAGATAAAGCTTGCAGCACCCACGGGAAGGGCGGCAAAGCGCATGGCAGACCTTACAGGCTCTCCTGCACAGACCATCCACAGACTTCTGGAGGTGGATTTCGGTGCGCAGAATGGCCACAGCTTCAAGCGGTGCGAGGAAAATCCCCTCTCCTGCGATGTGCTGATAATAGACGAGATGTCCATGGTAGATACGCTGCTGATGAACTCGCTGCTTAAGGCGGTGAAGTCAAGGACACGCCTTATCATGGTAGGTGACAGCAATCAGCTTCCCTCTGTCGGCGCAGGAAATATACTGCGTGACCTTATCGCAAGCGGGCGGGTACCGATGGTGGAGCTTAAGGAGATATTCCGTCAGGCGGCGGAGAGCCTTATCGTAACAAACGCCCACCGTATAGTGCGTGGAGAGATGCCTGTGCTTAACGACAGGACAAACGATTTCTTCTTTATGCCCACATCAAGCGAGGAGGAGACGCTGCGCCTTGTCATCTCGCTTTGCAAGACAAGGCTGCCGAATACATACGGATATTCTCCCATCGAGGATATCCAGGTGCTGTGTCCCTCAAAGCTTGGCACAGTGGGTACGCAGAATATCAATCAGTCGCTGCAGCTTGCGCTCAATCCCCCCGGGGTGGGAAAGCAGGAGCTGAAATACTTCAATCAGCTTTTCCGCACCGAGGACAAGATAATGCAGATGAAGAATGATTACGACGTGGAATGGCGCAGGGGCGCTGAGAAGTCACACGGTATCTTCAACGGAGATATAGGCATAATCCGCAGTGTTGACAGGGCAAACGACCGACTTGAGGTGGATTTCGACGGACGCACTGCCGTGTACGATACCGATATGCTGAAAAGGGTGGAGCATGCCTATGCAGTTACCATTCATAAAAGTCAGGGCAGCGAGTATCCTGCCGTTATCATCCCGCTCCCGAATGGAATGGACAGGCTTTCATACAGAAATCTTCTATACACAGCGGTAACTCGTGCGAAAAATATACTTATAGTTATCGGAAATTCACGAAAAGTGCAGAGTATGGTAGAAAATGACAGGCGAATGCTGAGGTATTCCTGCCTGCGCCCGATGCTGGAGGATCATTTTGTATAGGCTTGTTGAAATATGTCGTGGTGCGGTTTCGCTGGTTTTGCCGAACAGATGCCCGTTCTGTGATGATATCGTCGGGATGACGGAATACTGGTGCAGCGCCTGTTATGAAAAGCTTCCGTATATGGAGCAGCCTGCGGAGCTTCCCGAGTATCTTGACGGGCTGCTGTCCTGCTGTCACTACCGTGGAAGGGCGAGAAGTGCCATACTCCGCATGAAGCGGGGACATTATATCTACGCTCCCGAGGCGTTTGCGGTCATGATGGCGGAGGTCGGCGGTGAGCTTATACAGCAGGCTGATATCGTTACTTTTGTGCCGTCCACCTTCGGACGGAGAACGGAGCTTGGCTATGCCCATGCAGAGAGGATAGCGAGAGATATATCACGCAGAGGAAGAAAGCGCTGTCGCAGCCTTATGAAGATAAGTGGCAAGAAGCAGGAGCAGAAAAAGCTTAACCGTGAGGAAAGGTTCGAAAATGCTCGTAATGCGTATGAAATCGTCAACAAAAAGTATATTGTAGGAAATAATATACTTATCGTAGATGATGTATGCACCACAGGAGCAACTCTTTCCGCTATAGCGGCACAGCTTAAAGCCGCAGGTGCGGCTAAGGTGTTTGCGCTTACTTTTGCTCAGGCATAGTCGAAAACAAATGCGTAATTTGTATATTATTATCGAAATATACAAAATGTTATGAATATAACTCGAATTATAACGACAAATAGTGTATTTTGTATGTGAATATACTTATCGTATATAAAGTTGTGGTAAGAAAAGGCGGGACTACACGCTTGAATTTTCAGCCCGTCTGTGGTACAATAAACAGGTATCTTTCTAAAAAAGGAACAGAGAATATGATAACTAAGATATCAGCCGCCGAGATGGCGGTGCAGCAGGAATATATGGAAAAGGTAGCGGCACTGAATGCGCAGCGTACCCAGCCGCCGATAGCTCACGTTCACAGCTTTGGCTGTCAGCAGAATGTCAGCGACGGCGAAAAGATAAAGGGCATGCTGGCTGAGATGGGCTACGGCTTTTCGACTTCGCCTGAGGGCGCTGATCTGGTGATGTTCAACACCTGCGCAGTGCGTGAAAACGCCGAGGATAGGGTATTCGGCAACATCGGCGCACTGAAAAAGGCAAAAAAGCAGGATCCCGATATGCTTATCGGAGTGTGCGGCTGCATGGTGCAGCAGGAGCATATCACCAAGAAACTCAGACAGAGCTTTCCGCATGTGGATCTCATTTTCGGCACACATGTGCTTCACACCATGCCTAAGCTGATATACGAGGTGCTCACTACCCGCAAAAAGCAGGTGTCCATCCCCGATTGCGACGGTGTGATCGCAGAGGGAATACCTCTCCGCCGTGAGAGCGCACTTAAGGCAAGCATCCCGATAATGTACGGCTGCAACAATTTCTGCACCTACTGCATAGTGCCGTATGTTCGCGGCAGAGAGCGCTCCCGTGAGCCTGAGGATATCCTGAGGGAATGCAGAGAGCTTGTTGAGGGCGGCTGCAAGGAGCTGCTGCTGCTTGGTCAGAACGTAAACTCCTACGGAAAGAACATCGGCACAAGCTTTTCGGAGCTTTTAAAGCGTATCAACGACATCCCCGGGGAATTCCGCATAAGCTACATGACCAGTCATCCGAAGGACGCCACAAGGGAGCTTGTGGATACCATCGCCTCCTGCGAGAAGGTTACAAGACACTTCCATCTGCCTGTGCAGAGCGGCAGTAACCGCATTCTCAAGCAGATGAACAGAGGCTACACCCGTGAGCATTATCTGGAGCTTATTGATTATGTCAAGGAAAAGCTGCCCGATGTGGCGCTGACCTCCGATATAATAGTAGGCTTCCCTGGGGAGACCTACGAGGACTTCTGCGAAACGCTGAGCCTTATTAAGCAGGTGAGGTATGATTCTCTGTTCACTTTTATATACAGCCCACGTAAAGGTACAAAGGCGGCTGAAATGCCCGACCCTGTTTCTGCGGAGGAAAAGGGAAAATGGTTCAGAGAGCTGCTTCAGGTGCAGCAGGATATAGGCTGCAGCTCGTATCACGAATACGTCGGAAAGACCCTGCGCATCCTGTGTGAGGGCGAGGGCAGGACAGACCCTGCACTGCTTACAGGAAAGAGCAGACAGAACATCATAGTTGACTTTGACGGCGACAGGGAGCTTATAGGCAGCTTTGTCGACGTGGAGATAACCGAGGCGCTTGCATGGGCGCTTAAGGGAAAAATAATCAGATAAAAAAGGAGAAAACAAAATGGATATCATCGAACTTACAAGACAGCTTGGCAAGGCTATTCAGGAGGACGAGCGCTACGCTGACTACAACATCGCAAAGGAGCGCAACGACGCTGACGAGGAGCTTCAGAACCTTATCGGGGAGTTTAATCTGCTGCGCCAGAATCTGGCTATGGAGCAGTCCAAGCCCGAGGCTGAGCAGAACGAGGAAAAGATCACAGAGCTTAATTCAAAGATGCAGACAGCCTACAATACCATCATGACAAATGAGAACATGGCTGACTACACAATGGCAAAGGCAGCTATGGACAAGCTGATGAATCAGGTAAACACAATACTGACCCACGCACTGAACGGTGACGACCCCATGACCTGTGCTACTGAGGCACCTACATGCTCGGGCAGCTGCAGCACCTGCGGCGGCTGCGGCTGATAAAAAGAATTTTTCTGGTGTATCGGCACGCTGTGCCGATATGCCGTTTTTGTCTTTAATACGGCACTTTATTGCCGTATAAGTAATCGTGAAAGGAATGTGAGTACATGGCACAGACGACAGAAAAGATATCTCCTATGCTTCAGCAGTATCTGGATATAAAGGAGAAGTACAGCGATTATATCCTGTTCTTCCGTCTGGGAGATTTCTATGAGATGTTCTTCAGCGACGCAGAAACTGTTTCCCGTGAGCTGGAGCTTGCCCTGACTGCACGTGCAGGCTCTCCCATGTGCGGCGTTCCGTATCACAGCAGCGAGATATACATAAAAAGGCTGATAGACAAGGGCTTCAAGGTGGCTATATGCGAGCAGATGAGCGACCCTGCCACCACAAAGGGTCTTGTTGAGCGTGATGTCATCCGTCTTGTAACGGCGGGTACTGTAATAGAGGCAAGCATGCTCAGCGAGGAAACGAACAACTACATTGCATGCGTGTGCGCAGAGCCTGCGGAAAGCCGTGCGGCGCTTGTTTTTGCGGATATCTCCACGGGCGAGGTGCATGTTTTTGAAAAAAGCGGCAGCTCTATGGAGCAGGATCTGATATGCGAGCTTTCCCGCTTTGACCCTGTTGAGCTTATTGCCAACAGCGGCTTTGCAAAGCTCTCCGAGGTGCATGGCTTTGTCCGTGACAGGCTGAAGAAATGCGTCTGCGAAACGCTCCCCGACGAAAGATTTTCCGATACCGATACAGGCATTATTACCGCACAGTTTGAGGCGGAGGATGAGGGTGCACTGGGAATATCAAAGCTCCCTATGGCAAAAAAGGCGCTTTGTGCGATGTTCGGATATTTCGGAGAAACTCAGAAGACCACGGTAAAGCGCTTCATCAGCATGAAGATACACTCCGACGGCGAGTTTATGGGCATAAATCTTACCACACGCCGCAATCTGGAGCTTACCGAGACAATGCGCAGCAAGGAGAAGCGTGGCTCGCTTCTGTGGGTGCTGGACAAGA
>JAFSHE010000353.1 GCA_017440445.1 Oscillospiraceae bacterium
AAAAAGGCAGAAAAGAAGCCTGTTGAAAAGCCCGAAAAGAAGCCTGTTGAAAAGCCCGAAAAGAAGGCGGCAGAAAAGGTTGCAGAGGCTGCTCCTGAGGTAAAGAAGGAACCAGAGGTAACTGAGGCTGCTGATACCGCAGCTGAAGCTCCCGAGCTTTCCGCAAAGGAGAAGAAGGCGGCCGAGAAGGCGGCGAAAAAGGCTGAAAAGGATGCTAAAAAGGCAGAGAAGGAAGCTAAAAAAGCGCAGAAGAACGCTGAAAAGGCTGAGAAGAAGTCAGCTAAGCCTGAGGCAGCTCCTGTTGCTGCTGAAAAGGCAGATGATGCAGAAAAGGACGTATCAGCACAGGACAAGCCCGCAGATGCAGTGACCGAGCAGACAGAGGCCGCAGAAGCTGCTGCCGAAACCGCTGAAGTAGCTCCTGCAAAGGCAAAGAAGCCCGGTATCCTTGATGCTATTAAGAAAAGACTGGGCGATGACGGCGGCGATAATATCAAGCTTGAAAAGGGCAGTACAAAGATAAAGTACAGGATACTCCGTCTGTGCGTTGCCAGCGTTGCGGCGTCAGTTGTTGTAATGCAGGTGTACAATATCATCAGTACAGTATCCTCCTATAACAAGTCTTATACTGAGCAGGCTCAGTCACTGGTTACTTCATATCTTCAGACTATCGATACAAAGCTCGATGCTATGACGCTGGAGCTTACAGGTCTTAAGGGTAACTCAGCGATGGTCACCGTAACAGACACAAATGTTATGATCGGTACACGTAAGGCTAAGCTGACAGAGCTTGCTACCGCTACGATGTTCAAATTCATCGACCTTGCGGATATGGACGGTCATACTCTTAACGAGACCACCATAGCAGACCGTGAGTACTTCCTTCGTGCAAGGGATGGTATCAATACCCTGTCCTCTCCGCTGGTAAGGCGTACATCGAATACGGGTGCATCTGACGACTACGTAATGGTCCTTGGTGTTAAGTTCAATAACGGCGCGTATGAGGGCGTACTGACAGGTGGTGTGGATCCCAAGGACTTTTCTGCAGGTCTTGACAGTATTTCCGCAGGAAATAACGTTATAGTTCTTGATAATAAGGGAACAGTAGTTGCTGCATCCGATCTTGGCCTTGTTAACGCTGAGGTAAATTATCTCGATAATGACAAGGCAGGTTACAGAAACCTTGCAAACGCTATGATGTCAGGCGAAACAGGCGTTACACGCTACACCGTTGACGGAGTGGAATATCTTGCCGCATACAGCCCCATCGAGCTTACAAATGGCTGGACGATTGCAGTAAGCCTTAACTATTCCAGTGTTACATCCGAGATGCTGACTAATGTTATCATCGCACTTGTAATTGCTGTTCTTGTAATTGTTGTATGTGCATTTATTGCAATCGGTACATCCAACAAGATCGCAAAGCCCATCACAGTTGTTGCAAACAGACTTCAGCTCCTGTCTGAGGGTGATATCTCCACAGAGTTCGATGTTGTAGCTCCCAAGGACGAAACACGAGTTCTTACAGATTCTCTCGGTGTTACTATTACCGAGCTTAATAAGTACATAGGCGATATCAAGACTGTTCTTGCTGAGATCGCAGACGGTGATCTTACCGCTAAGTCCAAGATAGAGTACCGTGGCGACTTTACTGCTATCGGCGGCTCTCTTGAGCAGATCACAGGCTCGCTGAGTACATCCTTCTCCGCTGTTAAGGACAGCGTTGACAGCATCAAGTCGGGTGCTGCACAGGTGGCTGACGGCTCTCAGCACCTCTCTGATACAGCAATCAAGGAGGCTGAGGCGGTTGACGAGATCATCTCCACCATCGGCGGAATTGCAGAGCAGGCTAATACAACCGCTCAGGTATCCAATAAGGTACTTAACATCACCAACGAGGCTAACGAGAACGCTCAGCGCGGCGCTGACATGATGAAGGAGTTGCTTGCAGCTATCCAGAATATCAAGGATAAGTCAGACGCTATCAGCGCTATCATCAAGACCATCGACAGCATCGCATTCCAGACCAATATCCTTGCGCTCAACGCTTCTATCGAGGCTGCAAGAGCAGGCGAGGCAGGCCGTGGCTTCTCCGTAGTTGCTGAGGAGGTCGGAAACCTTGCTTCCATGTCCGCTGACGCAGTTAAGCAGACATCCGTACTGATAAACGACTCTATCGCAGCCGTAAATCAGGGTACAAAGATCGCTGACAGGGCTGAAACAGCTATCCGCAGCATTGCAGCTGACGTAAACGAGGTTGCAGGCTACATGGATGGTATCGTAACAGCCGCAAACGAGCAGAATGCAGCGGTAGAGCAGATTACCGCAGGCATCAACCGAATCGACTCGGGAATGCATCTTACAACAGCTACCGCAGAGCAGTCCGCTGCCTCCAGTGAGCAGCTGTCTGAGCTTGCAGTTTCCCTCGCAACAGAGGTTGGACGCTTCAAGACAGAGTAATCTAAAGCGAAATAGCAGACCGCCGTCAGAGATGACGGCGGTTTTTGTGTGAATGATAAAACGAAAGCCGCTTACGACAAACGTTGTAAGCGGCTGTTTTGTTATTTAAAAGCGGAAATCCCTGCGGCCTTCTTTTTCTATCTGGGCGAGATAGTCCTTAGCTATCTGCCTTACCTTATCCTTGGGGATGTTGTTAAGCTCCTTTTCGATTAGCGCCTCACCGAGCTTTCTTGTTTCGGGAGAAGCGTAGTCTACGAGATATTCCTTGAGGGTCATAAGTGCGTTGGGATGGCAGCAGTTCTGTATCTGACCGTTCTTGCACAGTGTCATGAAACGATCCCCTGTTCTGCCCTCACGGTAGCATGCGGTGCAGAAGCTGGGAATATAGCCGAATTCCATCAGCCAGCGCACCACCTCGTCAAGAGTTCTCTTGTCCGAAACATCGAACTGCTCGCTGCATTCGTCCTCAGGCTCAGGCTCGCAGTAGCCGCCAACGCTCGTGCGGGAAGCTCCGCTTATCTGTGAAACACCATGGCGGATGACCTTCTCACGGACCTCCTTGCTCTCTCTTGTGGAGATTATCATACCTGTGTAGGGAACCGATATTCTTATACAAGCGCATATCTTTGCGAAAATCTCATCACTGATGCCGTTGTCAAACTTTGTGGGGTCGATGTCGTCAGCACGCTTCAGTCTGGGAACGCTTATTGTGTGAGGGCCTACTCCGTGAACTGCCTCAAGATGCTCTGCGTGCATCAGAAGTCCTGCGAACTCATACTTGTACAGTTCAAGACCGAACAGAACGCCAAGTCCTACGTCGTCTATTCCGCCCTGCATAGCACGGTCCATAGCCTCGGTGTGATATGCGTAGTTGTGCTTTGGTCCTGTGGGATGAAGCTGCTCGTAGCTTTCCTTGTGATATGTTTCCTGGAACAGGATGTAAGTTCCAATGCCTGCTT
>JAFSHE010000354.1 GCA_017440445.1 Oscillospiraceae bacterium
CCTTCATCTTGTCAGCGGGGACTACCTCGGTGATTCCGCAGCTTCCGATAACGGAGCGAGCAAATGCAAACTCCTCCTCAGAAACGGAGCTGTCACAGCTCATGGCAGATGCGCCGAGTCCGAGCATCATGGGGGTATTGGGCATTACGAGCACGACTTTTGCCTCAGAAATGGTGCGTGTACGGATAAATTCTGCGGAGATGCCTGCGCATATTGAGATAAATACGGTTTCAGCGGTAACAGCAGGAGCGATGGTATCCAGAACTTCGCCAAGCATCTGAGGCTTTACGGCGAGGAGGATGTACTTACACTCCTTTACAACAGATATTTCGTCTGCGCATGCGGTGACAGGGAGAGTGTTCAGCTTTTCGCTGAATTTGTCGTATGCGAACATCTGTACATCCATGCCGCTTTTTTTGATTCCGTTTATGATGGCGGAGCCCATGTTTCCTGTTCCGAGAATTCCGAGTTTGTTCATATTATACCTCTCAGTTATTGTTAGCTGTTTTGTTTCCTTTTTTTGATGCCGGCTGGTTTTTGAAGATACTCCTGTACGCTGTCATGATAGGGAACAGTATAAGTATCAGTATCATGATATCAACAGGTACCTGAATTGCGTTCTTCAGCAGACGCAGCGGTATCTTCACATCAAGGGCGAGGTCGAATGCCCATACGCCGGTGATGACCATTATTGCGGGGTTCATGATTATATTGCAGACTATCGCAACAGAAACCTTTGCTCCGATTATGCGCAGAAGCTGCTTCCAGGGTGCTGCGGCAAGCTTGTGAAGGAATATTCCGTACACAAATGCTATAACTATCACATAGATCACAAACAGCTCGTTGAATTTATAGATATTGTACAGCACGAACACTGAAATAACCATAAGTGCGGAAAGCAACTTGGCGTTTATCCCGTTTAGTGCAGTGGTGTTCGGCTCTGCTGTGGGTATAAACATCTCTTTGCTGAGCTTTACAGGCTGAAGTCTGTAAAGGAAAAGTCCGTAAAGCAGACCACCTGTTGCCTCCACCAATGTATACAGCGGATTGAATGCGCTGAGCATCTGCTGTACAAGCAGTCCGAGTATATCGGTCACAGCACCTGCGAAAAATCCGACTGTCGGACCGAAAAGCATACCTATCGTTGCAAGTGCGAGATATGAGAAGCTTATCTTAAGGTCGTCTGTAACATAGATGGTCACGGATTTAAGCGCCAGATTAAGCGCTATCATCATCGCCGTAACAGTGATACAACGAAGGCTCTTTAGCTCCTTTGCGGAGTCTGCGAAAATTTTAAAAAATGCCATAAATTATCCTCCTTTACGCAATACATAAAATGCGGATAAGTTATGGCAAACTCATAGGTTTTATGTACAGCGAGATGCGAAAACAATACCGCAAGGCGTGACCTTTTCGTCCTTTCGGCAACTCTCCGTCCAAAAGGCACTTAACGCATTGTTTTCTACTCTGTTAATAAAATTTATGTTACGCCCAGCGCTGGTGCGCTGAGCGTAAAATACAAATTAAAGGCTGATCTCGTTTGCGATCTTGTAAAGTCTTTCGTTGAAAGTCTTCTTCATAGCAAGCGCTTCCTGGATGTCTACATCGTATACCTTGCCGTCCTTAAGACCGATAACACGGTTGCCGATGCCCTTTTCAAGAAGCTCTACCGCATAGTAGCCCATTTCACTTGCCATTACTCTGTCACGTACTGTGGGAGAGCCGCCTCTCTGAACATGACCGAGGATAGTTGCTCTGGACTCGATGCCTGTTGTAGCCTCGATCTTCTTTGCAATCTCCTCAGTGCCGCCGATACCCTCTGCAACAACAACGATGAACTGCTCCTTGCCTGCTGCCTGACCTTCCTTGATCTTAGCGATAACATCCTTTTCAAGATCGTACTCGATCTCGGGAACGAGGATAGCAGTAGCGCCGCATGCGATACCTGTATTCAGTGCGATGTGACCTGCATGTCTGCCCATTACCTCAACAACAGCGCAGCGCTCGTGAGAGTGGGATGTATCACGCAGCTTGTCTACCAGCTCCATAACTGTATTCATAGCTGTGTCGTAGCCGATGGTGTATTCTGTACACTGGATATCGTTGTCGATAGTTCCGGGAACGCCAACACAGGGGATGCCAGCCTTGGAAAGGTCAGCAGCACCTCTGAAAGAGCCGTCACCGCCGATTACTACGATACCTGCGATACCAAGCTCGTCACACTTTTCCTTAGCTTTCAGAACGTATTCCCATTCCTTGAACTCCTTGCAGCGTGCGGTGAATATCTCTGTACCGCCTCTCTGGATGATATCAGATACAGAACGTGCATTCATTTCGAAGATATCTCCGTTAAGCAGGCCGTTATAGCCACGGCGTATACCGATTACCTTGAAGCCCTTGTCGATCGCTGTTCTTGTAACTGCACGGACAGCCGCATTCATTCCGGGAGCGTCGCCACCGCTTGTTAAAACGCCAATAACTTTCTCCATTTTGTTTCTCTCCATTTCTGCCGTGCCATCCGCACGGATATAATTCGCCGAGTAAAAGTCCCGGCACCATTCGAACTATATTGTACTACAAAAGTGCCGTTACAGTCAAGACATTTTTTGGCTTTAGTTAAGTTACTTTATGATAATGTTGCTATTTCCACAAATTTTGACAAGTTTTGACGTCAATTCTGCACATATTCTGACACCTCTCGGGGAGTTAGGCTTAGTTACGGCACGAGTGTCCATATAGCATATCCGCAAACCTGATACACCTGGGTATCTTGACAATACCTCTGCCACCCGCTGCCTGCGTATGATGTCCTCAGAGTGGATGTTTATAAACAATTTCTGTGGCTTTTTTGGAGGCAGGTCCTCTGCACGGGTTATTTCATCTGCGATAAGCTTTGGCTGTTCATCACGGCGGGACAGCTTTCCTCGTATCAGCAGCAGCTCGCCGTCTATCAGTATCCGCTGTGCTTTTTCGTACACCTCGGGAAATATCAGAAGCTCCATCGAAGCGGTGGAATCCTCCGCCACAGCAAATGCCATCATCCTGCCATTTTTGGCGGTATGATTCCTTCTGCCAGTAAGAAGTCCAAGTATCGATATATACGCTCCGTCGGGCATGGTAGCTGCATCGCTGATATACATGCAGTTTTCGGGAGCATTCAAAATATATCGGTCGGCAGGATGTCCTGAAATATAAAGTCCCACCATTTCCTTTTCAAACGCCAGTATCTGGGCAGAAGTAAATTCTTCCGCATCGGGATAGACGAAATCTGCCGCTGTTTCTCCGCTTTCCCCGAAAAGGTCAAGCTGTCCGCTGGATTCCCTGTTATGCTCCGCAGCTGCCATATCCAGCAGCTTGTCGCAGGATATCAGCATCTGTCGCCTGTTCTGGGGGAACATAGCAAGCGCACTGCTTTTTATCAGGGCTTCCATATATCGGCGGTTGTTGTCATGACCCGCCATTCTGATGCAGAAGTCGGCAAGCGAGGTATACTCTCCGTTATTTCTTTCTTGAATTATATGATCAATAAACCCTTTTCCGAGGTTTTTCACCGCCAGAAGTCCGTAGCGGATATTTCCGTTTTCCACGGTAAATCCTGCCATGCTTTTGTTGATGTCAGGCGGGAGCAGCTTTATTCCATGGGCAGAAAGGTCGTTTATATATTCGACCATCTTGTCCGTCCAGTCAAGCACGCTGGAAATGAGTGCGGTCATGTATTCAAGGTAGAAATGCTTTCTGAGATACGCAGTCTGATACGCAACGGCAGCGTATGCCGCCGCATGGGATTTGTTGAAAGCGTAGGAGGCGAAAGAGGACATCTCCTCGAAAATTTCTGCCGCCACATCCTCGGGTACTCCGTTTGCTATTGCGCCGCAGTTTGAGTCGGTGCCGTATATGAAGGCGCTGCGCTCCTGCTGCATTATCTCGTGTTTTTTCTTACCCATGGCACGGCGCACGAGGTCAGCTCTGCCGTAGGAGTATCCGCCGATCTTAGAAATGTTCAGAATCTAATAGAAGCTTTCACAAAGAAGGTGATTGTAATGGCGGGAATAAAAACAACCTATAAAGTTGTTATCATCATTCTCACAATATTTGCATTCAAAACAAACCTAAGCCTAGGCCTGCTTTCTTCGGTATTTTCGCTAATCACAATAGGACTATTGCTTCTTTATAGAAAATCTGAAAACAACCC
>JAFSHE010000355.1 GCA_017440445.1 Oscillospiraceae bacterium
GGTATTTTTGCTTCCTCCTGTTGTGTATTCCATTTGACAAATAAGTGCATAATGTGTATAATGAAAATGTATGTGTTTTTTGCTATATTTATGCAGATATTTGGGTCGAAATTGTCGGCTACGGACATATATTGCAGGTTATTACCCGAAAATATACAGATAGTAAACAACTTTCTGTATAAATTTCTTAATAAAATCTGAAACTTTTTCAAAATAACCGCTGACTTCTATTATGTAGGCGGATAAGCGAGGTGAGCTCCGCGTGGGAAACATTGACATTGACAGCTACTTTGACACCGTTTACGCCGAAACGTTTAATGCCGTTTCGCGTTTTGTTGTAAGCCACGCGGCTCGTTTTCAGGATGCTGAGGATATCGTGCAGAATGTGTACACTCGTTTTTATAAGCGTCTTAAGGATAAAGGCTTCGATGATATCGACAACGCTGAGGCGTTTGTGATAAACATTGCCAAGTTCGAGTGCAGGAGCTTTTTCTCCGGCTTCATCAAGCGTAAGGATAAGATCCTTAATATGTCGGATTTTGATGAGGAACAGTCAGCTGCGCTTGAAGCGGAGTTGTCACGTGACCAGAAAAAGCTGGAGGACGTAATGTCTGACAAGATACTTGCCAAGCAGATCTTTGATGACATAATGTCGGATGACGAAACGGTAGGAAAGATATTCTATATGCATTTCGTCTGTGATATGAAGCTGGACGAGATAGCTGATAAGCTAGACATGAAGCTTTCTACCGTAAAGACCAAGCTTTACAGGACGCTTGAACGCCAGAAAAAGAAATTCGGTATATGACCGCATATACTATATAATAAAATGATCGGAAAGGAGGTCGTGCTTTGTGAATAAACATGATTTTTATAAGCAGCTTATGAGCGAGTATTCGTTTGATGCTGAAAAGATCAGAAGTAATGCTAAAAAAGGCAGATATGCAAAGCAGAAGATCTCCCCGATGGCTATAGGCATCACAACAGCCGTTGCCGCCTGCACCGTTGCATTCGGTACACTGGCTATGACTGCGCTGAATGACAGAAGCGGTGTTGATCTGGTTGGAGACAATCAGTCGCTGTCCGCGTTGTCCTCGTCTGAGCGCATAAAGAATGCTATCGAGCAGCAGAATCAGGTTCGCGACAGCGCTGAGCTGATGGATGTTATGGTGACATTTGCTGTTCCGCTTTCTCCGCAGCAGGCAGAAGCTGTCATTGCTGCACATACAGACGGAAGTGTTCCGGTGAAGACGGTATATCTTGCTGACGGCAGCAGAGTATCGGGAAGCGAGCAGGTTGCAGCAGTATTCAGTGGCAACAGCTCTATCTCAGGAGTGTGCATAGAGTGCGCAGGCGCTGTTATGACATTGCTTCAGAACGATTCCAATGTTTTCCTTGTGGAGCTGATGTCTGAGGCAGATCTGGAATCTGTCATTCCGATCAATCCTGTTGATGTTGATACTTTAGAGGTTGATCTCCCCGAGTTTGTAACACCTGAGGTCATCACACCTGTGCCTGAGACTACCGAGGACAGCAATATCGTTATCGTAGTTCCTGAGGAGACAGAGGATCTCACAGAGCCTGAGACATACGAATTCATTGAAACGATCGAGACAGTTGAGACAATCGAGACTGTTGAGGTAACCGAAGAAGTGCAGACTGCAGAGCCTGTTTCTACTGAGGAGCCCGATACTGAGACAGAAGAACCCGAGACAGCCGAGCCTGATACTCAGGATGCTCCTCAGGTGATCGAGCCTGTTGAAGTACCTGTACTGCCTGAGGGTGTTGTACTCCCGACTGATCCTGAGGCGTTTGTGTATGAGACAGAGCACATCGGTGCAGAGACCGCATACTTCCTGAGCAATAACTCGATATTCGCCAAGACTGAGGAAGGCTTTGCGCTGTATGGCTATTTTGACGGCAAGGAGAGCCTTATCGACAAGATAAATTGCGAAAATGCCAGAGTTCATTGGGTATCCGATAACGGAGGCAAGCTTATCGTATCGGCACTGGATGAGAACGGAAACCGCAGCAAGCTTTGGGTAGTAGATGCTCATGCGCAGATGATCGTTGATCTTTATGCTGAGGAGACTGTTATGGACGGCACAATTACCGATGTCGGCTATCACGCTGAAAGCGGCAAGATCGCTATGGTAATCAAGGAATACGGTGTATATTACACCTTTATCCTCGAACTCGGCTCCGATAATAAGCAGAATTATTTAGGAAACATATTTGAAACCGAAGCAACGACATCGCTGATGGGTTGCGATGGTTCTGCAGTATATCTTGCTGTTACGGACGGTGAACTTTCGCAGATATATGCAGTAGATATCAACACTGCTGAGTCGCGTATAATCAAGACCTACACCGGCAGACCCAGGTTCAGTAAGAACCTTGCATTTACCCA
>JAFSHE010000356.1 GCA_017440445.1 Oscillospiraceae bacterium
ATAGTGGGATGAAATGAGTTGTTTGCGGAAAACCCTTTATTTAAGGCGGTTTTAGAGCATTTTACTGTGTGTTATGAATAAGCAATAACATCTCAAAAAATCTTGCTATTCAAATTCCAGTTTGCCAAACACCATATATCAAGCCGTACCCGTAAAATCGAGTGCGGCTTTTGTTGTAAAAACACCCTATCCTGCGTTTTTCTTTGTTTTTCGCACTTTTTATCTTGCGTTTTTCTGTATCCCCCTGTCAACCTCAGGTTGCGGAAAATCCGAAAAAGTCAAGCGTATCGTGGTTGAATGACGGCTTGTTCTGTGCTATAATCTTTTCGTAAGCTTACAGTATCAATTTGAAAGGATGATAAATATGAGCTTTGGAAAAAATCTTCAGCACTTACGCAGAATTAACCGTAATATGACGCAGGAGACCATCGCAGAAAGGCTTGATGTTTCACGTCAGACTGTTTCAAAATGGGAGAACGATGAGTGCAAGCCAGAGATAGAAAAGGCGATAGAGCTGTGCACACTCTTTAACTGCTCTCTTGACAATCTTTTCAGAGATGATCTCGGCGCCTTTGATGAAGCGTACTCGAATCTGCGTGTGGAGACCGTGCCCTCGTTCCGTTATGTAGTATACACCGCCATAAGCACCAACCCCGAGGGTGACGCACTTGACAGGATAAATAAGATAGCTAAGGAGAACGGAGTTGATTCCCCTAAGGTCATAGGCTGGGATTTCCCGTACCTTTCTCAGGAGCAGAGAAATGTGTACAATATGCATGGCTACACCGCCGCATGGGTATTGCCTGATGAGCTCGCCCCCGACGGTCTTGAGATCAAGGAGCAGAAAGCGCAGAAATATGCGGCTGTGCATATCGAAAGTCCGTTTGACAATCCGTTTGTACTAATTCCGAACGGCTATAAGGCTATCGACGAGTATATGAAGATAAACGGATTGAAGCACGTCTGGGAGGGCATTATTCCTTGCTTTGAAACGAACGGAGAGAGTATGGATATCTATATTGCGTGTGAATAATAGTTTAAAGCGGTCAGGTGTTCTGACCGCTTTCTGCTATTCACTTGCATATCCCGTCTATCCACTCGAAAAGCTCCTCAAGGTCGTAATCGCCGCTGTGAGGAACGCCCCAGGGCAGGAAGTGATCAACGCTCTTTCCCTCGGCAATAAGGCATTGCGCAAGCATTGCGGATATTGCAAAGGAGGTGTCCCTGTCTGCCGCACCGTGGCGGATGCGCCAGTACTCTGCACAGCCCTCGTTTGAGGTGAAGTTCATCGCATTCATCAGCGCAACAACATCGCTCGGGGCGGTGTGGTTACCGCTGCCGTCGGCTTTCGCACCGAACTCGGTGAAGTGCTTTTTGTCCGTTATCTCGTCACCGAAAAGCTGGTTTTCGGGCGTGTACATATCGGGGTTGTCAAAGGCGCAGGGCGCTTTCATTCGGGTGATGAAGCCGCAGTATTTCGGGAAGTCGATAGTGCCTGCCGCAAGGTCGATACCGCTTTCTGTGGGAATATTCACGCCCTCGGAATGTGCCTTTTCGGCGGAGGAGATTATCAGCCCTTTGATGTGTTCAAGAAAACTGCCGCAGCCGCTCTCGTTAAGGCTAAGACCGTTCGGGGAAACGCTGTTCAGATACTCGTGGAACTGCGCTTTAAGCGCTGCGGAGAGCCGCATCTGCTCCTCGCTGAGTATGGTGTGCATAGGAGTTGGCTTCCATGTGTCGCCGACCTGCTCCCATTTCTCCCAGTGCTGTTCTGACAGATGACCATACTGCCATTCGTAGGCGGCGTCAGCGTGCTCAAGATTGGTGATGGGGCAGTAGCAGGAGGCTGCAAATATGCGGTCGCTTGTTTCTTCCGCACCAAGCATCTCGAGGTAAGGCAGATACAGCGGCGAATCTCCCGAAGCCGCCAGAAGTGCCGACATTGCACCGCCTGCGCTAGTGCCGTTGGAGATTATCCTGTTCACATCGCCGCATATCTTGTCCGAAATGCTCCTTACAAAACGCACCGCCGCTTTCAGGTCAACGATGCAGGCAGGAGCTTTGCCTGTGTAGCTTGCGCCGTCAGAGGTAGTACGTCCTCGTGCGCCTGCGGAGATAACGACATAACCCCTTGCAAGCGCTGCAGCCTCGGTGTTGAACCTGCCGTCCTCACGCACGCATGGCGAGCAGGGCCTTGCTTCCATATAACCGCCTATGCCGTTCGGGAAGAATATCGGCGCAGTTGCGGCGGTGTAGCCGTTTATCGCTCCGCCGTCGATGTAGTCCTGCGGAATGAAGATGTTCAGCACCTGCAGCTCGGGCGAAACAGGCTCCTTCACATACGGGATATTTCTGTACGCGCGGAAAATTATGTTCAGCTCGCTGTTTTCAAGCGTTTCCGTTGTGTAGTTGTTGATGTCAAAAGTCATTGTAATGCGCCTCCTTGTGTATATGATAATACAAAGTGGGATTAAATGTCAAGGGCGTGGGAGGAGTTTCTGTTGCATAAGCAAGAAAAATATGGTACAATTATTTTTGGAATACATCACAACCACTGGAAAGGACACCCCCATGAAAATAACCCCCGAAATGATACGCCCTGAGCTTCGACTTATGGGCGGCGTGATACGCAAGGTAATGCCCGTGTTCGACGAGAAAGGTCTGCGCTCCGCAAACAAAATGCACCGCCTTTTCAGCGAGGGCAGGAGCTTCTCGCTCAAAGTGAACTGCGAGCAGGTGTGGCTCGACCGACCTGACGGCTCGAAGCTTCGTGTCTGCGTTTATACGGGCAAAAAGAAAACGGGTTCCTGCGTTGGTCTGCTGTGGATGCACGGCGGCGGCTACGGACTTGGTCTGCCCGAGCAGGATATCCGCTTTATCGAGAATTTTATTGCCGCCGCAGATTGCGTGGTGGTCGCTCCCGATTACAGAAAGTCTGTTGATGCGCCGTACCCTGCGGCGCTGGAGGACTGCTATCAGGCGCTGCTGTGGATGCGTGACAACTGCGGCAGATACAACATCCGCTCCAATCAGCTTTTTGTTGGCGGCGACAGCGCAGGCGGCGGACTTGCGGCGGCGGTCAGCCTTTATGCAAGGGACAGGGGCGAGGTCTCCATCGCATTCCAGATGCCGCTGTACCCGATGATAGACGACCGCATGATAACAGAGTCCTCGCAGGACAATGACGCTCCCGTCTGGAACAGCAAGTCCAATCTTCTTAGCTGGAAGCTGTATCTGGGCGAGCTTTACGGCAGCGACAGTGTTCCGATATATGCAGCTCCCGCAAGGGCGGATGACCTCTCCGACCTGCCGCCCACGCTCACATTCGTTGGTGGACTAGAGCCGTTCCGTGATGAAACGATAGAGTTCGTGAGAAAGCTCAGGGCAAGCGGCGTGAGGGTTGCGTTCAGGCTGTACAAGGGCTGCTATCATGCGTTTGACATCATGCGCCCGAATTCAAAGGTTGGCAAGTCGGCGACGGGATTTCTGCTGAAAGGCTTCCGCTATGCGGTGAGGAATTTTACTAGGGAGCAGCCGAAGAATTGTGACTGAAAAGAGGTACAAAATGAAAACAGCACTCATTGTAATTGATATGAAGAACGACTATCTCTATGAGAAAAGAAAAGCAAAGTTTGCCTACAACACCGCTGAGCTGACTGCCGCAGTGAATGAGCTTATACATCAGTACGATGAAAACGGCAGTGATGTTATATACATTCGTCACATAATTCAGAACCTGCCTACAAACCGCCTGCTCTTTGGCTTTTCCATTGCGGGAACTGAGGGTGCTGAGCTGTTCAGTGGACTGGATATGGTTTCGGAATACTGCTTTGACAAGCTTGTCGGCGATGCGCTTTCCAATAAAAAGCTGCGTGAGCTTATACAGCAAAAGGGCTACGAGGCACTGCATCTCTGCGGTCTGGACGAATGCGGCTGCGTGACCTCTACAGCACTCGGAGCGGCAAAGCGAGGAATAAAGGCGGAGATAATCCGCAAGGGAACAGCCACGGTCTACCCCGAAAAGGTGGCTAAAGTCCGTAAAAAGCTGGATAAAGCAGGGGTCAAGTACATATAGATCGGCATTTAGCGAGTGAGAACAACGCACAGGAGGAATTGTATATGTATGATTACTACAAGGGCTATTTGATTCGTGAGGGAACGACAGGTATAGATGGCACAAAGCTGAGAGAATTGTATGAAGCTGTTGGTTGGTGTAATAGCAGCCTTCCCGATTGGCAAAATGAAAAATTCGAAATTGCAATGAATAATTCGAAATGGGCATTCACTGTCTGGGACAATGATAAGCTGATCGGTATGGTCAGGGTGGTGTCAGACGGCGTTATGGTCGCATCTATACAAGATCTGATCGTTTTGGAGGAGTATCGGAGGATCGGCTTAGGGAAAAAGCTGGTTGAAAAATGTATTGCAAAATTACCGTGCGGTAATTGGAGTGCAAGAACGACCCCCGAGAATTATGATTTCTATGAAAAATGCGGATTTTCGATGCCAAAAGCAACAAACGCAACTATGGAATATGACGGTTTCAGACTGTCTAGGAAAGATAGGGTTAATGAAAGCTGAAGAGGTACAAAAATGACACATACACAAAAGGCTGAACAGTATATCAGCGACAAATTCCACTGCTCGCAGGCGGTGCTTGCGGCATTTGCAGACGAGTTAGGAATAACCGAGGAGCAGGCTCTGAAGCTTGGTGCGAGCTTCGGCAGCGGCATGAGAAAGGGAGAGGTCTGCGGCGCTTGCACAGGCGCACTGATGGTGCTGGGACTGAAATACGGTCACTGCATAAAGGGCGACACCGAGAGCAAGCTGCGTGCCGATCTCGTGAACGACCGCTTCCTTGACGAGTTCGCAAAGCGCAACGGTTCGTACATATGCAACGACCTGCTTGGCTGTGATGTCCGCACGATGGAGGGCGTGAATTATGCCCTCGAAAACCGCCTGTTCACCGAGTTCTGCCCTAAGATGGTGAAGTCTGCTGTCGAGGTCGTAGAGGATATCATAAAGGAGATGAAGAAATGAGCCTTGTGCTGAAACAGCTCTCGCCCGAGGACGGAGAGGACATCTACGCAATGCTTCAGGAGATACCTGCGGACGAAAACGGGCTTATCAACCCTGCCCACGGCAAGACCTATGAGGAATACAAAGCGTGGCTTGAAAGAGCCAACGCAAATTCGCTTCTTACAGGCATCGTGGACGGCTGGAAAGTGCCCGAAACTATCTTCTGGCTGTATGAGGACGGCAAGCCTGTCGGCTTCGGAAAGCTGCGGCATTTCCTAACGGACGCTCTGCGTGAGTCAGGCGGCAATATCGGCTATGCTATCGCTCCTGCGGCAAGGGGCAGAGGCTTGGGCAAGTCGCTTGTGGCAGGTCTTATTGAGGAGGGCAGGAAGCTCGGCATTGAGAGCCTGCTGTTCACTGTCAAAAATCACAATACACCGTCCATCAGGGCGGCGGTGGCGAATGGCGGAGTGATAGAAAAGGTCACGGACGAGCGCCATTACATAACTATCGGACTGTAATATCATAAAGGAGATGGAGAAATGAGCCTGATAAAAGGACTTCACCACATATCAATGAAGACCTGCAACGACGAGGAATACCGCCGTGCAAGGAGCTTTTACGTTGACCTGTTGGGACTTCGCATAGTCAAGGAGTGCGAGGCTTGTCTGCTGCTCGATACGGGCAGCGGAATAGTGGAGATCTTCCGAAACGGCGTTGAGCCGCTACCTCAAGGCAACCTGCGGCACTATGCTTTTGCGGTGGACGATGTAGCCGCTTGTGCTGATTTAGTGGAACAGGCAGGCTATGATGTGTTTATTCAGCCGAAGTCGGTGAACATCGGCGGCGATGAAAATTTCCCTGCGGAGGTGGCTTTCTGTAAAGGTCCGCTAGGCGAGGAGATAGAGTTTTTCTGTCAGAAATGGGGAGTTAAGGAATGACAGCGGATATCATCAAGCTGCTGAAAGCTCACTACGCACTCACTGCGGAGAACATCACGCACGCACAGGGCGGCGCAG
>JAFSHE010000357.1 GCA_017440445.1 Oscillospiraceae bacterium
GGAGGAGGCAGTGCCGTGGTTCGGCTGAAGGTACAAGTGTTATATCTGCTGTTCTTCCTGCTTTTTGCTGTGGTTGCTGCGGCTATGCTGGCGGTGCTTACGGCGGCATTCGTGTGCGTTCCCTCGGGGATATTTGCAGCCGTGCTTGGCGGTGTGCTGATGTCGTTCGATCTGCCCTTTATCGTGACGGAGCTTTCACCTGTACTGATGGTATATGGCGGACTGTTCGCAGCGTGCTTAGCGTTGTTTCTTGCGTTTGCCGCTGTAAAGGCGGGAATGGCGGTTTCAAGGCTGTTCCTTGTGATGCGCAGATACTGTGACAGGCTCAGGGGATGGTGAGGCATGAAGAAGGCTATCAATATATGGCTGATCGTAACAGGCGTTCTGGCGCTGGTGTTCGGGATACTCACCTACATCAACCGTGACAGCAGAGGCGAGGCGGAATACTACGAGGGCGACAATACCGTAGAGATATGCAATACCATCGAGCTTGACCTGCTTAAAACGGATGTTCGTCTTATTCCTTCGACTGAGGACAGGATAAGGATAAAGTACAAGAGCATAGTACCGCTGTCGGTGATGATGGGCGATAACAGGCTGGTTATAAAGGAAAGCGATCAGTTCCTCGTTTCATTTGCGGTGGCAGATGAGGAAAGCTTCGGGCTTGAGCTGTATCTCCCGAAGAATATATACGATAATATAACCGTCTACACCTCCTCGGGAAATGTGGAGGTGGGCAGGATAGATTCCTACGGGATAACCGTCATGACCAAGAGCGGTGCTATCGATGCTGATGAAACACGCTCACTTGTGCAGCTGTCCAGCGGAACAGGTGATATTTCGCTGCATTTTGACAGCGTTATCGACGGAAGCTCTGTTGAGACCCGTCGTGGAAACGCCGAGATATTATTCCCACGGGGAAGCTCGGTGGCGCTTGCCTACGAAACGGAAACGGGAAAGTTTGAAAGCGACCTGCTGACAGGCAGTGTCGAGGGAAGCTACATGTACAGCTTCAGCGGCGGAGAAAACCTGATAAGTGCCGATGTGGAGAGCGGAACTCTCACCGTGGGCGCATACGATAAGTAAGGATAATAAACTTCATTTTGGATATAAAACAGGAGGATGTCATGAAAAATTACAGACAGGTGCTTACCATCACAACTGACGAGCCTGAGCAGTTCTTCAACCTCTCCTACGAGGTGGAGGAGTGCGTGAGAAGGAGCCAGGTGTGCGACGGAATATGCGTAGTCATCTCGCAGCATACTACATCTGCGGTATTTCTTGAGCATGACAGTGAGGAGCTTTACAAGGACTGGAGCAAGCTTCTCCGGTCGCTTGCACCCGAGGAAACAGAGTATAAGGTGGATTATTCCTCGGCAGGCGGCGCACATCTTAAGCAGCTGCTGCTTGGCGGCTCTGTCACCGTGCCGATATCCGACGGCAGACTTGAGCTTGGACCCAGACAGTACATAATGTACGGCGATTTCGATGGCTGCCGTGAAAAGAACGTGATTGTAAAGATCATAGGAGAATAAGATTTCAGATGTTATCAGTGATAATTCCTGCTTATAACGAGCATGAGAATATAATGAACACAGCCTCGGTGGTATCAGGGATACTTAAGGAGGCGGGTATCAGCTATGAGATAGTCTTTGTTGACGATGGCTCAAAGGATGATACATGGGATAAGATATGCGAGGCAAACGCCGAGGACAACAATGTCCGTGGTGTACGTTTTTCACGTAACTTCGGCAAGGAGGGTGCGATTTTTGCGGGACTTCGTGCTGTGAGCGGCGACTGTGCCGTGCTTATCGACTGCGACCTTCAGCACCC
>JAFSHE010000358.1 GCA_017440445.1 Oscillospiraceae bacterium
CGCAACAGAGAACGTTGTGGCAACGCTTACTGTAACTCCTTGCTGGTGCTATGTTACTACCGTTATCGATGAGAACCCAAACACCATCAAGGCTATCTGGGGCTTTAACGGCACAGAGCGTCCCGGCGCAGTATTCCTTGCAGCGGCAAACTCTGCTTATGCACAGATAGGTATGCCTTGCTATTCTATCTATGGACATGACGTAAAGGATGCAGACGATAAGACTATCCCTGCAGACGTTGAAGAAAAGCTGCTGCGTTTTGCGCGCTGTGCAGTTGCTGTAGGCGCGATGAAGAACAAGAGCTATGTGAATATCGGTGCGGTATCCATGGGTATTGCAGGCTCTTATTGTAACGAGGACTTCTTCCGCTCCTATCTTGGCATCCACCCTGAGTGGTGCGATATGTCTGAGATAATCCGCCGTGAGAAGCTGGGCATCTATGATGAGGAGGAGTACAAAAAGGCTCTCGCATGGATAAAGGAAAAGTGCCCCGAGGGTGTTGATATCAATCCCACCCCCGGTATGACATATATGCGCCCTGTTCTCTCTGCAAAGGAAAAGGAGGAGAACTGGGAGTTCATCGCAAAGATGACATGTATCATCCGTGATATCCTGCACGGCAACAAGAAGCTGGCTGACAAGGGCTGGCTTGAGGAGGCTAAGGGCAGAAACGCTATCGGCGGCGGCTTCCAGGGTCAGAGAAACTGGACAGACTTCATGCCCAATGCGGATTTTACAGAGGCTATCCTGAATTCCACCTTTGACTGGAACGGTGCTCGTCAGCCCATTCCTTTTGCGACAGAGAACGATGGTCTCAATGGTGTAACTCTGATGTTCCTGCACCTGCTGACAGGCAAGGCTGCGGTGTTCGCGGATGTTCGTACATACTGGTCTCCCGATGCAGTTGAGCGAGTTACGGGCTGGAAGCCCGAGGGCAAGGCAGTAAACGGCTTTATTCACCTTATCAACAGTGGTGCTGCTGCTCTTGACGGCACAGGCGCAGTTAAGGACGAGAACGGCGAGAGCGTTATGAAGTCATGGTGGGATATGACAGACAAGGATATCGATGCTTGCCTGAACGCTACCACATGGCCCTGTGCTAACCTTGGTTATTTCCGCGGCGGCGGATTCTCCTCCAGCTTCTCCACACAGGGAATCATGCCCTGCACCTTTGCAAGAGTTAATCTTGTAAAGGGTCTTGGCCCGACTATCCAGATCGTCGAGGGCTACACAGTAGAGCTTCCCGCAGATGTAAACAAAACTCTGCTTGACAGAACAGATCCCACATGGCCCAGCACATGGTTTGCTCCCATCTGCACAGAGGGCGCAACAGGCGATGTTTACAACGTAATGGCGAACTGGGGCGCTAACCACGGTGCTTTCGTTTACGGACATATCGGCGAGGATCTTATCACTCTTGCAAGTATGCTGAGAATACCTGTTTCCATGCACAATATCTCCGATGACCGTCTGTTCAGACCCCACGCATGGTCTGCATTCGGCACAAAGGATCTTGAGGGTGCTGATTACAGAGCTTGCGCGGCTTATGGAAGTCTGTATTGATATTAAATAACCCCTCTCTCCTAAAGCGGAATGGTCATAAAGAAGTATACCCCGTGAAGAAATTTGAACTGAACCGTTAAAAACGGACAATGACAAAAAGGACCTCCTATGGTATAATGAAAATACCATAGGAGGTTTTGTTATGAAACGAAAATACGGATATATAAAAGAGCATGAAAAAGAAATGCTAGAAATGAAAGCAAAAGGAATTAGCATCAGAAAAATCGGAGAAAGCATTGGCTTGACATACGAGCAAACACACGATTTTTTTAAAAGACACAACAGGAAACAGCGAAGAATAGAAAATGGAGAAGGAATAAAGAAAAAAGGCAGACCATCAAAAGATGACAAATACTCATCAGATACGAACAATGTCAATGAATTAAAATACATCATAGCGAGAAAAGACTCAAAAATCAAAGCATTAGAAATGGAAGTAGAATTAATGCGGGATTTTCTATCGCTTACAGAAAGGAAGTGAGAGCGAGCGTAAAATATTTGGTCATATATCGACACAAAGAAAAATATGGAATAAGTGAAATGTGTAGATTTTTCGGAGTGTCACGAAGCGGATATTATGACTACTTAAAACGAATGGACAAGCCAGCTAAAGACCTTTCTCTTGCTGAACAGATCCGAATATGTCAGGATCAATTCGGAAGAACATATGGATACCGCAGTCTGCATCTTGTTATAGAAACGCCCATGTTCCTTTCTGACCGCAAGGAAATGGTGCACGTTGAAGTGCAGATACGCACTATTGCAATGGATTTCTGGGCAAGTCTGGAGCATCAGCTTAAATACAAGACGGACAGCGAGGTCTCCGCAGAGCTTGCACAGCAGCTCAAGGACTGTGCTGAAACTATTGCGGCGACAGATCTTAAGATGCAGAGCATCTATCAGACGCTTAAGGAGATAAATTAAGTATTAATACAAACAGCCGCTTTTGACAGTGTGTTAAAAGCGGCTTTGAGTTTTACTTAATAGATAATTTGCTATATTTGCAATGATCAATTAGTAGGTGATTTTATAGTTGGCGTAGGATGCACTTTTTTATTTGAATATGTGACGATTCTGAGAAATATGATTTTGATATGTCAGTCCATATCCTTGGCGTCTGTGGTGTATGTACAGTATGCCCCTGAGATCTTTAGATTTCAGGGGCATATTTATATTTTACAGATCAAGCAGTGAAAGCAGATTTCTCAACTGTATATTCATCACGTTGTTGAACTGGATCATAGCATTGAGTGTTGC
>JAFSHE010000038.1 GCA_017440445.1 Oscillospiraceae bacterium
CATTACCGACAGAACTGCAACGTGTCCGTCTGCGTAATACTTCATATTTCTGAGCACTTCCTGCTCTAATTTAATGCGGCCCTGAGTCTTCAGCTCAAACATCGCATAGTTTATCGGTGCTATCTCCGCTCCGCACTCCATCAGCTTTGCTGCATAGATATGCGTCTGCGGCTTTGTATTGCTGAATTTGAAGCAGCCAGTATCTGTCGCAATGCCTGTATAAAGGCAATTTGCGATAGTGCGGTCTATCTCAACACCAAGCTCAACGATGACCTCATACATAAGCTCAGCAGCGGCAGCGTAATGCTCGCGCAGAAGCAGCCTTTCGGCGTACTCGGTATTGGAAACGTGGTGGTCGATACAAAGCTCTGCCTTGTCGCCTGTTTCCTTCATATCGCCCAGCAGCTTGCTGTCAGCAATGTCAACTGCTACTATGGTCTTGTGTTCGAACTCCTGCTCCTCGAATGCTTCTCGCATATAATCAAAGCGATGAGGTATCGGATCAGGGCAGACAGCCTTTGCGTGCTTTCCCATTCGCTGCAGTGCTCCGCACAGTGCGAAGCCGCAGCCCAGCGTATCACCGTCGGGGCTTGCGTGCATCAAGATAAGATAATCGTCATGGGACTTCAGAAACTCAACAGCTTCGTTTATCTCAATCCTCATTCTCGTCCTCCTCGGAGATATCCTCGTCCGTTTGTACGGACTTCGGAAGCCTTGAGATTATATCCTCGATATGCGCCGCGTATTCAAGTGAATTGTCGGGCAGGAATATAAGCTCGGGTATCTTTCTTACTCTTATTGCCGAGGCGATGCGCTTCTTGAAATATCCCGAAGCCGCCGCCATGCCCTCAACAGCCTTTGCTGTTCTTCCCTCTCCGCCAAGGCACGCAATATGCACCTTGCAGTAGGAAAGATCGTTTGTAACCTCGCAATGAGTAACGGTCACGAAATTCTTTGCAACGCGGGGGTCTTTTACTCCGCCCACAGCCGCAGATATCTCGCGCTTTATATCTTCATTAAGTCGTTTAATATTAAAGTTAGCCATAAAGCCTCCTTTACATCATGACCACTCCCATGCCATTGTGGCACGGGCAGTCATGGCAAATTGATTTTCAGTTTACTGAAAGCGCATGAAAATTGCGAAGATATGCACTTTTCAAAAGCGTTTTAGTCGCGATACTCTTCCATTATATATGCCTCAAAGATGTCGCCTTCCTTGATGTCGGTGAACTTTTCAAGACTTACACCGCACTCATAGCCTGCGGAAACTTCCTTTACGGAATCCTTGAAGCGCTGGAGACCTGCAATGTGATCGTCGCCCACGATGATACCGTCACGGACGATACGAACCTGACCGTTTCTTGCAACCTTACCGTCAAGAACATAGGAACCAGCAACGATACCGACATTGGTGATCTTGAAGACGTTGCGCACCTCGGCATGACCAAGGATGTTCTCGCGGAACTCCGGCGTGAGCAGGCCCTTCATGGCCTTCTCCATCTCTTCAATC
>JAFSHE010000359.1 GCA_017440445.1 Oscillospiraceae bacterium
AAATTAAAATGATAAATCCCAATGTGGCATTTAGCTTTCTACGTCCCATAATAGCAAACCTCCCCGACCAAAAAAGTCGGGGAAATTCGTTTATTTGCAATAATTCCTGATAGCCTCACGCATGAATTCCGCTGTGCCACTGCCATGACGGTCGATATTCGCTTTGAAACGCTCGTCTGCAACATACATCTCGCCAAGACCAGCGAGTATCTCATTCGTGCAGGTGTAGTAGTTGGCGGTGATGAAATCCTGCCACTTCCTGACGAGTGCCTGAGCCTCCTCGCTGTCAGTCGCAGAGCCTTTTTTATTGCACTCCGCAAACTCTGCCATGATATCCTCCATAGCCGAGGTTATCTCGTTCCACTTTTCCCTGGAGTAGTCCTTTGTCTTTTCGGCACTTTCCTTATAAGCCGCAGTGCCGCCCCATTTTTCTTTGGCTTCCTTTGCGTACTGCGAACGCTTTTCCTCGTATTCCCTGTTGTCGAATGCGGTCATAGTTATGTCCTCTCCTTTCATAGCACTGTCAAGAGCCGAAATAAGTCGTTCCAGACGTTCTTTTTTCAGCATGAGAAGCTGTTTTTGCTCCGTCAGTGCGGTCTGTTTGTCATATTCGGGTGATGATAGGATAGCCGCAATGTCCTTCAGCGGAAAATCCAGCTCGCGGTAGAATAAGATCTCCTGCATACGCGCCAGCGAGTGCTCGTCGTAAAAGCGGTAGCCGTTCTGTTCATCAACATACGATGGCTTCAGCAGACCTATTTCGTCGTAATAATGCAGCGTGCGCACGCTGACGCCCGTAAGCTGTGCAAATTCCCTGATGTGCATTTTCATCTTATCGCCCCCCTTGCTTATGAGTATACACTATGACGTTGCGTGAGAGTCAATAGTTTTTTTAAAATTATATCATGTTTTTTGTGGGAGTGCAAGATATTACAATGTTATTTCCACTGTATCAGTACATCACACACCCAGTTGTCCTCGGGCGGTGAGAGCCTGCCTGTTTTAACGCAGTATTCCTCGATAGCCTCATAGAAGCCAAAGAAGAATCCCTGACAATCTCGCTGAGCGTCCTCTGAAAGATGCTTCGGATACAGCTTGATGATTTCAGCGACAAAACGCTCAACTATGTCGGAGTATTCAGGCATCAGCGGCGCGAATATCCGCTCCACAAGCTCGTCAAAACACCGCTTCTGCTCCAGTGTGAATGCAGGAGTATCCACAAACAGCTCTCCGTTGTCACTACGGATGATGTAGCCGTCTTTTATAGCCAGTGCCGCGTCATTTTCATAGGTGGTCGAGCCTTTTGTAAGGATATCCTCGCAGACGTTTATGCAGTTGTTGGACATCATGTGTCTGAATGCAAAGCCTCGCATTGTGTGCACTATGTATTCGTAATTGCCTCGCGATCCTACGTTGGAATTATGCTGCCAGCCAACGCTGGAGAAGTGGTACTTACCCGATTCCTTATGACCGATGTAACGCCAGCAGTTGCCGTCATAGTTTTGTGGGATCTCGGGGTAAGGGAGCTTGCTGTAATTCCTGCTGAGATACCTGAAAGCCATAGCTCCGTAGAGATATTTTAGCTCCTCCTCCGTTTTTTCGGCACGGTAGTGGTCTATCTTCAAAGCCTCTGTATAAAGCTGTCCAAGTGCATCTGTGATCTTATCCATTATCGGCATGAGTGCTGTTTCGATGTTCTCTTCGCAGAATTTCGCATATTTGTCGGTGCGGATAAGAAAATCAGTGCGATACTTGCCCTTTGATGGCTGAATAAGCGCACATCGGTCCACAAGATATGCGACTCTATCCTCAATATAGAATGCAGGTACACCGAGCGTTTTTGCAAGCTCCTCTACTGTCATCGGAGCTTCGTAGCAGTTGTAGAGGATATTCTGAGATAGTGCGTCATTGAGATATTCTCCGGGGAATGGCTTATCCTTGCCGTTATAGTCGCCGCTTCCGTATATTCCAATGTGCATTTTTATGGGATGTAATGCTGATTCTTCCATGGTGGTACACTCCTTTTTTAGTTTGCTCCGAGCCTCTGAAAGCCGCCACGTGACGGTGCCAATGGGGATATTCAGCTTCTCGGATATCTGTTTGGTTGAAAGCCCGTCGTAGTAGTGAAGAACGATGATATCCCGATACAATTCTGACAGCATAGCGATCCTCTCACGCAGTGAGGAATACAGCTCCTCGCTGTCATCGGACGGTACAGGTATATCCACCATCTCTTCGGGAGCGTCATAGACAAACATCGCGCGCTGTCTGCCTTGATATCTCCTGAATGATCGGGCTGTATTCGCAGCAAGCGACCACAGCCATGGCTCAAATCGGCTCTCGTCACGCAGTTTAGGAAGTGAGGTCAAAGCCGTCAGCAGTATCTCCTGCGACAGCTCCTCAGCTTCATCCTCCGAAAAGCTCTTGCTGAGAGCAAATTTGTATATCCTGTCAACATAATCTGTCAGTATCGAAATGTCCATCGATTCACCGCCTTTTGTGCTTTCATAAATAAAGTGCAGAATCCACACAGTTTATTGGGTACATATTCAAAAAAATGCGGCAGGAAAACCACCTGCCGCCTTGAAATATTCATTCTTCCTTAATTATCTCCACTTTCACAACTATCCTGCTTCTCCTGAGATAATACAGCCTCACTGCTTTCAGCCTGTGCTGTCCCGCCTCGAACTTGAAATGCCCGATACCGCCGTATCGTCTGCGAGGCAGATTAAGAATATTCATCGGGAAACAGTTCCAGTATTCCGAAATATTCGTGTATAGCAGGAAACGCTCGCGCCTGTGAGTAACGTTTGTCAATTCAAGCTGTACGCCTGTTATGCTGTTCAGCTTCCATATGAATTTTCTGCCGTAGATATCCGAAACAGGTATGACCTCTGAAACAGCGATATCTCCGCGGTGCAGGTCGGGGAAATACCCCCTCTCCCAGTGCCTGAAAATGCAGATAAGTATCACTTCCAGCAGAGTAAAGAACACCAGACCGCCTATGACACGTGGAGCTTCGCAGATATACCAGTAAACAGGGTCGCGCAAGGTATGTATCGCCCATGCAACCAGCATTCCCAAACCTGCCAGACAATAGAAGAAAAGTGCGATCGGACGCCAGCGGTGCGGTTTTGTCATTGCTTTGAGTTCGTCCTTGCTGTATTGCGGAATTACAGGTTCGTCCATCAGAATTATCTGCTTTTTTTCGGGCGGCTTGAAGCCTTCCAGCACCTCAGCGTGAACGATAACTCTGCTGCGCTTCAGGTAGAATATATCGTACTCTGTGCCGTAGGGAATAGTTGTGAGTTTCCTGTTTACCAGAAGATTCAGCGGCTCTTTTCGGCCTATCTGGACAGGGAATACCTCTGCATAGCGATAGTTGCTTGTGTCGGTGGAGAATGGGAATATCACATCGTTTCTCGACACCCCTGACCGTTTTTCTATCCGCAGCAACAGCACATCAAGGATATATCCACCCTCCGCATAAAAAGAGGTGTAGACTATCATGCACCAGCTTATCGCAAACAGTATCAAGATAAGTCAGTTGTCGTCTAAGTCAAGCAGCCATACGATGTTACGTCCATCGATTGCGAGGTCAACCACCCTGAAAACAAAGACCGCCGCTAATCCTATCCAAAGCAACGCAAATAACAGCCAGAATACCGACAGCAAAAGCCGTTTCCATAGAGCTTTTATCAGTTTTCGACGGCTAATGTTTGCACTGGGCATCAGAATTGCTCCGCCCACTTTGCAAGCTCA
>JAFSHE010000360.1 GCA_017440445.1 Oscillospiraceae bacterium
GAACTTATTTCCGAACTTCTTTCCGATATATGCCGCAGTGTCGATATCATCGACCACTGCCGTAGTGCCGAGAAGATATCTGATAATCTCGGAATATTCCTCGTCGCAGTTTACAAGGTCGCTTGCAATTCCCTCAAAGCCCTGCTCCTGCATAAGGCGAGGTTCGTTGAGCGAGCGCCCCTTCATGCTGGTGATGGGGAGCATCGTAGCACGGCCTGCGTTGGTCTCTTTCAGGAAACGGATGCAGCGCTTTGCGGTCTCCTCATTATCAACGATGATATGCTGCATCACGGACTGGAGAACTGTTTCTATCGCCGTAACATAGCGCTCCTCAACGCTGATTATGTCAGCGACTATGCCATGGATACCGCTTATTCTGCCCGACTTTGACGCCTTTATTATCTCCTTTACGCTGCGGAAATAGCCTTCCATGCTGTTCTCCACATCACGGAGGACATTATATCTCTGCTGCTTCGCACCAAGCTCGGAGTTCACCTTGTCGAGGGCTTCCTTTGCCTCGTTCATGCGGCGCTTTTTGCCGTCGCTGAGGCGCTCGTAGCCTGAAAGCTTGTTCTTAGTGGTATCACGTTTTTCGGATATCTCAGAAAGCTGCTTTGAAACGACATTCTTAGCCTCTGTGTACTCCTTAAGCTTTGTTTCGCTGTCGGAAAGTCCCTCTAAGAATACACGCTTCTGCTCCTCGGCTTCATCAGCGGCACGCTGTGCCTGATTGGAGCGTATATCAGCCTCGCTTTTTTCACGGTAAAGCTGTGCAAGGCTGGTTTCAAGCTCTGAATATGCCTTATCCGCTTTTTCGCTTGCGCCCGAAAACTCGTCCAGAGAGGTCTGCACCTCGCTGCGGCGCTTCTCAAATGCGGTTATCTCGCTTTCCTTGTCGGATATCCTTTGCTCCACCGCCCTGATATCTTCATCAAAGCTGCGGCTGCTCTTTTCAGCGTCCTTTATCTGCTCAGCAAGCTCTGCACGGCGCTGCTCGTTATGAGAAAGGTCGTTTTCAAGCACCTTTACGGCAGCTGTCATCTCGGCTATCTCATCATTTACGGAGTCACGGTTTCTGCGGAAACGCTCCAGCTCCGCCTGTATCCTCATCTTCATATCCGAGGACTGCTCTATGCTCTCCTCAAGCTTGCTGATATCATGCTCATAATGCTCGCACTCGGCACGGTTGAGAAGAAGGTCATCGTCAAGCTTTTTCAGCGCACTGCGCTTAAGGTCAAGATTTGCTGCGCTTACGGATATCTCCAGACCTTCTTTCTCGTTAAGCAGGTCCTTGGCAAGCAGAGCCTTCTCTGACTGTCTTTTAAGTATCGGCAGGCGCTCCTCATCCACCCGGATAAGGTCACGCTGACGTGTGATGTTTTCCTCGGCATTGGCAAGCTGCTTTTCAGCCTCGGCTTTCTTGTGGAGCATCAGGGAAACTCCCGCTGCCTCCTCGAATATCTCACGGCGCTGTGAGCCACGGGCGTTTACTATCTCCGCAACTCTGCCCTGTCCGATGATGGAATATCCGTCACGGCCAAGACCTGTACCCATCAGCATCTCCTGAATATCCTTAAGACGTGACCTCTGCCCGTTTATAAGGTATTCGCTCTCGCCCGAGCGGTAAAGCTTACGGGAAATAACTACCTCGTCCGAGTCAACAGAAAGCGCACGGTCATGATTGTCGATAGTAAGCGCTACTTTTGCAAAGCCCATGGGCTTTCTCTCCACGGTGCCGTGGAAGATAACATCCTCCATCTTTTCTCCACGCAGAGTTTTAGCGCCCTGCTCTCCCATTACCCAGCGCAGCGCGTCACTTATATTACTTTTTCCGTTGCCGTTGCTTCCAACGACAGCGGTGGTCTTTGTATCGAAATTAAGGACCGTTTTGTCCGCAAAGGACTTGAAGCCCTGTATTTCAAGTGATTTAAAGAACATCAATTACCTCTAACATTCTCGTCACAGTTTTTTATCTGCCTTTTCAGCTCGCCCAAACGGCTGTCAGGCTTAAATTCCAGTCCGTATTTTTCCGCCATGCTGATAAGAAACAGGTCGTCCTCGGCGGTGCGCTCAACAGGACGCTCGCCATCCTCGTAGGGTGCGTCTGTTTCGTCCATTACGAAATACTTATTTTCGTCCACTGATGTCGCACCTCCTTAAACTGCCTCTATCCTTATATAGTCGCCGTCAGACGGCTTTACGGTGATATCATAACCCATCTCCGAAAGGATGGTGACATTGCACCTTTTCTGACCAACTGCACGACTTATATTCCTGCTGTCGGTATAGACCGTATATCTTCCCTTTCCCACCGAAGAAAGCTGCTGCTTCATATCCTCGAGGAAAAGCCTGCTTTCGCATATCTCCCTGAATGCGGGGTGATACACTCCGCCAAGCATGGAGCGCTCCACATCCTCGCTTGCGTGAAGCCCCATGCGTATCACTGCGATTTTTTTATCGGTGAACTCTTTCAGCAGCACCGAGCATAGCTCCACCGTTTTTTCAAACGTGAAGGAGCTGTACTCCCCCGCCTTGAACAGACTCCCGAGCATCGTTCCGTCAAGAATAACGGTGGGATATATCCTTACCGTATCAGGCTGAAGTGCGATAAACTCACGCATGGTATGCATTACAGCTTCCTCGCTGTCGCAGTATAGCCCTGTCATCATCTGAAGTCCCAGTGACAGCCCGCTCTGCTTTATCAGCCCTGCCGCTCTGCGCACATCCTCAGCGGTATGGCCACGCTCGTTTGCGGCAAGCACCTCGTCGGACATCGACTGTGCGCCAAGCTCCACGGCGGTCATGCCGTAGGACTTAAGCTGCTCCAGTATTTCCGTGGAAATACAGTCGGGACGAGTGGAGCAGCGTATTCCGCAATAAACATCTGGATACGCTTCAAGCGCCTGCTTTGCGGCACTCAGAAGCTCCGTCATATACGCTTCAGGAATTGCTGTGAAGCTCCCCCCGAAAAATGCTATCTCCGCACGCATTCTGCGCTCACGCAGATGACCTGCCTGCTCGTCCAGAAGTGCTGTGACATCAGCGCCACGGGGTGCTTTCTGCTCGCCCGAGATGCTTTTCTGGTCGCAGAAGCTGCACCTGTGCGGACAGCCTATATGCGGTATAAAAATCGAAATATTAGTCTGTTTCATAGCCCATCAGACCTATGGCTTCCTTTGCCGCAGCCTGCTCCGCTTCCTTCTTGCTGTGACCCTTGCCGCTGCCTATCGCCTGTCCGTTGAGAAGCACCGTCGCACTGAACACCTTCAGGCGGTTTTCGCTCTCCTCCTCGGACACCTCGTATGCGATATGCTCCTCGGGATTCTGCTGGATTATCTCCTGAAGTATGGTCTTGTAATCGCCAAGCTTTACCTTGCCGCTCTTTATCGCCTCTATCGAGGGAACAAAGCGCATTATGAACTCCTCAGCCTTCTCCATACCGCTGTCGAGATATATCGCAGCTATAAGCGCCTCAAACGCATCCGCAAGGATGGAGCGTCTGTCACGGCCGCCTGTCATCTCCTCGCCCTTGCCGAGAAGAATAAAGCTGCCAAGGTCTATCCTCTTTGCGAAATTATACAATGAATTTTCACAGACTATCGAAGCACGCAGCTTTGACAGCCCGCCCTCAGGCTCTGAGGTCATATTCATGAAAAGATATCTGGATACGCATATCTGAAGCACCGCATCGCCAAGGAATTCAAGGCGCTCGTTGCTGCCGTTGTTCTTTCCTCCCGCATAGCTTGAATGGGACATCGCCCTTTCAAGCAGCGCCTCATTCTGAAAGCTGTATCCTATCCTGTCCTGAAGCTCTCTGAAATCTGCCATGTCAAGCCTCTTCCTTATCCATGTTAAGTGCCGCAATAGCCGCTGCCATCTCATCTATGGCGTTGTTCTCAACAAACAGCTTCGCCTGTCTGAACGCGCCGAGAAATGCGATAGCGTCAGAGCTGCCGTGTGCCTTGAACACAGGCTTCGCTGTACCCAGCAGCGGCGAGCCGCCGATGGTCTTGTAATCCATCTGCTTCATAAAGCCGCCGAGCTGCTTCTTCACGCACAGCGCACCTATCTTTGTCTTGAGATTTGCAAAGAACATGGATTTAAGCGCATCCTTCATTAGAGCGCCCATGCCCTCGCAGGCCTTAAGGTAAACATTACCCGTAAAACCGTCTGTAACCAGAACATCCACCGCACCGAGCGGCACCTCTCGTGCCTCCACATATCCCACGAAATTGATGGATGGCGTATTTTCAAGCAGAGTCTTGGCTTCATGCTCAAGCTCTCTGCCCTTTTCATCCTCTGTGCCGATATTAAGCAGACCAACTCTGGGATTTTCTATACCCATCGTCTTCTGCATGAACAGGCTGCCCATTATCGCAAACTGCTGAAGCATCTCGGGACGACATTCAAGGTTTGCGCCGCCGTCAAGCACGCAGTAGCGCACTCCGCCCTTTGCAGGCATAAGAGGCACCAGCGCTGTACGCTTAACGCCCTTTATACGCTTTCCTATCATCGTACCGCCCATTACTATCGCTGCGGTGCTGCCTGCGCTTATCGCTGCGTCAGCCTTGCCGTCAGCAAGAAGCTTAAAAGCAACTCCCATGGAGGTGTTTGCCTTTTCCTTAAGTATGGAGCGAGGGTTATCTTCAACCGCTATCACGCCCTCTGCGGGGACAAGCTCTATACCCTCCTGAGAGAGCTTAAGCTCCTCCATGCGTTTTGAGAGGATATCCGTTTCGCCAGTGATGGCTACCTCGATACCAAGCTCCTTTACAGCGAGTGCTGCGCCCTTTAACACCTCATCGGGCGAATTATCGCCGCCGAAGCCGTCTATAACTATCTTCATATTGACCTCCGTTTCTCCCGTATACGGGAACATAAACCGTCAATTACTCTTTTCCATCATCTCATCAAGGTCATTCAATGCACGCTGTGCAAGCGCCGCATACTTCTCCTGCTTAAGCTTGAAATGCTCGGTAAGCGGCGGCAGCAGACCCATATTGCTGCCCATCGGCTGAAAATCCGTAACGCTTTCATCGCATATATAGTTAGTAAGCGCTCCAAGCATGGTCGTCCTCGGGAAGGTAAGCGGCTCTGTGCCGCACAGGATATCCGCAAGCGCCCTGCCTGCAACGATACCGCTTGCCGCACTTTCAACATAGCCCTCGACTCCCGTTATCTGACCGCCGAAAAATACATTTTTCGAGCCTTTGACCATAAAATTCTTATCCAGTAGCCCGGGACTGTGGATGAATGTATTTCTATGCATTACCCCGTAACGGGCAAACTCTGCGTTTTCAAGTCCGGGTATCATAGAGAATACCCGCTTCTGCTCGCCGAATTTCAGGTTTGTCTGAAATCCTACGATATTGTACAGCGTACCCTCGCAGTTTTCCTTTCTGAGCTGTACAGCCGCCCAGGGACGTCTGCCCGTCCTCGGGTCGGTAAGACCCACAGGCTTCATACAGCCGTAGCGCACGCTCTCGATGCCACGCTTTGCAAGCACCTCAACAGGCATACAGCCCTCGTACACCTTCATTCCCGTTCTTTCCTCGGGACGGTCGAAATCCTTAAGCGGTGCGCTCTCAGCATTTACAAGCGCCTCATAAAAGGCCTCGTACTCCTCCTTATTCATGGGGCAGTTGATATAATCCGCATCGCCCTTGTCGTATCTCGTCTGGAAGAATGCCTTTGTAAAATCGATGCTCTCCGCCGTTACGATGGGTGCTGCCGCATCAAAAAAGCTCAGTCCCTCGCCGCACAGACCACGTATCTTCTCCGCAAGTGCGTCGGATGTAAGAGGTCCTGTGCATATCACCACATTCTCCGTGGGAAGCTCTGTTACCTCGCCCTCTATCACACGGATATTAGGGTATGAACGCACAAGCCTTGTTACCTCGTCCGAAAACTCAGTGCGGTTTACCGCAAGCGCTCCGCCTGCGGGGACGGCAGTTTTTTCCGCTGCCTCCAGTATCACCGAGCCTAAACGGCGCATTTCTGCCTTAAGAAGTCCGCAGGCGCTTTCCACTCTTGCCGCTTTCAGAGAATTGGAGCAGACAAGCTCTGCAAAACCGTTATATTTATGTGCGGGAGAATATTTCTGTGGCTTCATCTCGTAAAGCTCCACATCAAAGCCCCGCTTTGCGAGCTGCACAGCCGCCTCGCAGCCTGCAAGCCCCGCACCTATTACCTTAACCGTCATTATTTATCCTTTGTATTATCCAGAGGACGCTCATAACCGCAGCCCTCACTCGCACAGTATATCTTACCAAGTCTGCCTACCTTCTTGAATAGGGTCTTTCCGCACTGGGGACACTTCTCCTCCAACGGCACATCCCATGTCATGAAGTTACAGGTCTGGTAAT
Source organism: Oscillospiraceae bacterium (assembly GCA_017440445.1). The sequence goes on from JAFSHE010000360.1 coordinate 6,366, forward strand.
TCTCACAGCCATAGAAGGGCTTGCCCTTCTTGGACTTCTTCGCAAGCATCTTCTTGCCGCAGTTAGGACAGCTGCCCTTTGTTTCAGTCACGATCTTTTTCGTGAACTTACACTCAGGGAAGCCCGAACAGCCGAGGAACTTTCCGTATGGTCCTATCTTTATGACCATGTTCTTGCCACATTCCTCGCACACGATGTCAGTAGGCTCATCAGGCACCTTGACACGCTTGCCCTCCATGTCGGTCTCAGCCTTTTCGAGGGTCTTTGCAAACCTGTTGTAGAAACGTCTGAGCGTTTCCACCCAGTCAAGTGTTCCCTTTTCGATGTTATCAAGCTCTGTTTCCATCTTCGCAGTGAACTTGACATCAACTATATTGTCGAAATGGTCCTTGAGAAGCTCTGTGATGACCTCTCCCAGCGAAGTAGGCTTGAGCTGATTGCCTGTTTCCCTCTCGACATAATGTCTGTCAAGAATGGTGGAGATAGTGGGCGCATAGGTGGAGGGACGTCCGATACCGTTCTCCTCCAGCTCCTTGATGAGCGAAGCCTCGTTATATCTTGCGGGAGGCTGTGTGAAGTGCTGATTTCCCAGTACCTCCTTAGCCTTCAGCTTCTCGCCCTTTGCGATGGCAGGAAGTGCGCCGCCATGCTCCGTATCGCCGTCCTTTGTTTCCTCATACAGCTTTGTGAAGCCGTCAAACTTTACGGAATAACCACTCGCCTTGAACAGGCAATCAGCGGCTGTAACATCCACCGATACAGTATCCAGTACGGCATTTGCCATCTGGCTTGCCATAAAGCGCTCCCATATCAGCTTATAAAGCTTATACTGGTCGTTTGTGAGCGCACCCTTTACCTTATCGGGAGTAAGCTCAACCGTTGTGGGACGGATAGCCTCATGCGCATCCTGCGCATTGTTTTTGGACTTGAAGGTACGGGGCTTCTCGGGGAGATACTCCGCACCGTATGCTGCTCTGATATGCTCTGCAGCGGCAGCCTTTGCCTCGTCGGATATTCTAAGCGAGTCGGTTCTCATATATGTGATAAGACCGACAGCGCCCATTCCGGGGACCTCAACGCCCTCGTAAAGCTCCTGCGCAGCCTTCATGGTCCTTCTCGCCTGGAAGGACAGTCTGCGGGACGCCTCCTGCTGTAATGTAGATGTTGTAAAAGGAGGTGCGGGCTGCTTTTTACGCTGTGATTTCTTTATGTTTGAAACGGTATATTCCGCTCCCTCAAGTCTTGCGAGGATAGCGTCAGCCTGAGCCTTGTCCGATATCTCCACCTTATTGCCGTCAACCTCGCTGAGCTTTGCAGAGAATGACCTTTTTGAAGATGATGCAACAAGCTTTGCGTCAATGCTCCAGTATTCCTGCGACTGGAAGCTGCGTATCTCATTCTCACGGTCCACGATAAGGCGCACCGCAACAGACTGTACACGTCCCGCAGAAAGGCCACGTCTTACCTTCTTCCACAGGAATGGTGAAAGCTTGTAGCCCACTATTCTGTCAAGTATTCGTCTTGTCTGCTGAGCATTGACTACACTGGTATCAATCTTACGCGGATTGTCCATTCCGCTCTTGATACCCGACTTTGTTATCTCGTTGAAGGTTACTCTTACAGGAGCATTTTCATCGATATTCAACAGATGTGACAGGTGCCACGCTATCGCCTCGCCCTCTCTATCAGGGTCAGTTGCGAGATAGATGATATCACTGCTCTTTGCCTGCTTTTTAAGCTCCTTGATTATCTCGGACTTGTCCTTCATATTGACATACTGCGGAGCAAAATCGTTTTCGATATCCACACCCATCTTTGACTTGGGCAGGTCGATAACGTGACCCGTAGAAGCCATTACATTGTAACCGTCACCGAGATACTTCTTAACTGTTTTCGCCTTGGAAGGCGACTCTAATATTACAAGATGTGCCACTTGTTATCCCCCAAAATTCTGTTTAGGATTTGCGGTGTGACCGCAAGCCATTGAGCTGTCAGCATCACAAAGCCGAAAGCCGTTGCTTATAGCTTTACGATGCTTTCTGCCGTCCGACAGAAAGACTAATTTTTTCAACATTATTTCGACAATTCCCAGAGGATCATCGATGCAGCCGCCGCTGCATTCAGTGATTCCGCTCCCGATATGGGAATATACAGACCGCCTGAGCATGCATGCTTTACCTCGTCAGAGATGCCGCTGCCCTCACTGCCGATCACCACCGCCGCTTTTTCGGGGAAAGCTATCTTCCCAAGCCGCTGTGCGGTCTCATCCAGCATCGAGCCATATACCACATAGCCCTGACCCTTCAGCATATCTATCTTTTCCTTGATATCGCAGGTCATGCACGGAAATCTGAAAACACTTCCCATCGAAGCACGAAGTGTTTTCGGTGAGTACACATCCGCACAATCCGCAGAAAGCAGCGCACAGTCTATGCCGAGCGCCTCCGCAGTACGTATGATGGTACCGACGTTTCCCGGGTCCTGTACTCCGTCAAGGATGACTATACGCTTTCCCGAAGCATCCGACATATCACGTCTGGATACCTCTGCAAAAAGCCCCTGCGGAGCCTTTGTATCGGATATATATTCCGCAATCTCCTCGGATATTACAATGCACTCTGCCGCAGCAGACTCCAGCGCCTGTGCAGTATCAGGGTACTTCTCACGTGCTTTTTCAGTGATGAATGCCGTGCGAATCTCCAGTCCTGCCGCAGCTGCCTCGCCGCAGAGATGGTCGCCCTCGATAACGAAAACTCCCTGCGCAGTGCGCAGCTTCTTATCCCTGGAAAGCTCCCTGAAACGGCGCACAGCGTCGTTTTTTCTCGATGTTATCACCAACGGAAATATACCCCCTACATAGCGAAAAATCTCACGCCCCGAAAACAAGACGTGAGATATATCACGATTAAAGTGCAGCCTTTGCCTTCTCAGTCAGTGCTGTGAAGCCTGCTGCGTCATTGATAGCGATCTCGGAGAGCATCTTTCTGTTGAGTGTGATGCCAGCCTTCTTCAGACCGTTCATGAATGTGGAGTAGTTCATGCCGTTAGACTTGCATCCTGCGGAGATTCTGGTGATCCAGAGTCTTCTGAAATCTCTCTTCTTCAGCTTTCTGCCTACATAAGCATACTGGCCGGACTTCATTACAGCTTCCTTAGCGGTCTTGAACAGTCTGCTCTTACCACCCCAGTAGCCCTTTGCCAGCTTTAATGTTTTATTTCTTCTCTTACGAGTAGCGAGTGCGCCCTTAATGCGTGCCATGTTACATTACCTCCTAGTTTTTTATGCGGAAACCCTTATTCCGCGTTGTTCTTACGCGTTGTTATTATTTGTACGGAATAAGGCTCTTTACTGCAGCTACGTTGGTAACGTCTGCGTATGCGCCTACTCTTAACGCTCTTTTACGCTTTGTGGACTTCTTGGTAAGGATGTGACGCTTGTTGCAGTGTGCCATCTTAACCTTACCGCTCTTTGTCAGCTTGAAACGCTTTTTAGCTCCGCTGTGTGTTTTGATCTTAGGCATTTTGGTATCCTCCTTGAGATTTTCTTTTAAAGTGCGCCTGACGCGCTGTATTATTTCTTACTTCTTGGGGCTTAATACTACTGCGTAGTTCTTGCCCTCAAGCTTGGACGGCTTCTCTGAACCGCCGTACTCCGATACGGCCTCCATGAATCTCTTCATCAACTCTTCGCTGAGGTTCATGTGAGACATCTCTCTCGCACGTCTGAAGCGTATGGTGACCTTTACTTTGTCGCCGTTCTGAAGGAACTTGATACAATTCTTGACCTTGATATTGAAATCATTTGTGTCGATATTAAGCGACATCTTGATCTCCTTGACCTCGGCCTGTTTCTGGTTCTTCTTTGCTTCCTTTTCCCTCTTGGTCTGCTCGAAGCGATATTTGCCGTAGTCCATTATACGACATACCGGAGGAGTAGCATTCGGAGCGATAAGCACAAGGTCAAGGTCAGCCTCGATTGCCTGTGCAAGTGCGTCTGCAGTTGCCATGATGCCAAGCTGCTCGCCCTCTGTGCCGATGACTCTTACTTCCTTTTCACGGATCTCCTCATTGATGAGCTGTTCTTTCGTGCCGATTGTGAAGCACCGCCTTTCCATCTAACCGTTTTCTTTAGAAATAAAATAAGCGCGAGTACACACTACTCACGCTTAACAGAAATGCCCTGAGGCTGTATTCACATTAAGATTACCGCGCCTGACGAAATAAATGCCGGCGGGTGAGAGTGTGGTGGCTCTTCTTTATTACTCAATAATTATACAACATCCAAAACGATTTGTCAAGGGTTTTTGAAAATATTTTTCAATTATCTGTACAATTGCGTAAAAATATGCTAAAATATGCTTGATAACAGTGAAAGGAGGCGGTATTATGGCTCAGTTGCGCCGTTTTTATATACCACGCAGAGTCTACGAGAAGCTGAAATGCATATACAAGGAACGTATTACTATAATCTCCGCCCCCGATGGCTACGGAAAGAGCGGCACCACCAGAGAGTTCGTGCGCCGTTCAAGACCCGACGGCTTTTCCTGCCGATTCATAACCGAAGCCCAAAATGCTAACGAATGTTTCCGCAAGGCTTGCAAGATCATTCTGGGACACGAGGAGCAAATACCAGTCACTGCGTCGGATTTCAATCGTATACAGCAACTGTTCGCTACAACAAAACTGCAAAAAGAACTCGTGATCATACTGGACTGCACAGGCGGCACTGATATGCTTCTGGGTAACCTCTACTGTACATGGCTCTTCCTGCGCCATTCTCCTGCGCATATCGTGCTGGTCACACCTGAACTCTCCTACTTCCATAGAATGCTGGTCGACAGCAGCTCTATTACCACCATTACAGAAAAAGAACTGGCACTGACCCCTAATGAGGCCGAGCAGATGTTCAGATATTTCGGGCAGAACTATGATAATGCTTCCGAATTATGTAAACGCACAAACGGAGAGATTGCAAAGATAAGACTATGCTCACTGCTTATGACAAGTGGCATTGAGATAACCTCCTATGATCTTTGTGATCTGATAAAGTCTGCCATTGTAGACCGCCTTGACAAAGCGCAGTTATTTGGTGCAATATGCGCTGCTGCCATCAACAGCATTGATGACTTCACGCTGAACACCATTCATTCAGAACCCGCGCTACGCAGGCATTTCGGAGAGGGCGCAATAACAGAACGCAGTATTTTCAACTCGATAAGGCATCTCTCTTCCATACTGCCGATAGTGCATCTCAACGAGCGCACGCACAGCTGGACAGTACACACAAGCTTCAGACATGCAGTATACAAGTATTTTCTGGAGCTGCCTGCAGAAGTCCGCTCCGCCATGCATCGTTGCTCTTCCAAAGTGGAGCTCAGGAAAAGAAGATACTTCCATGCTTTCTGCCAGTATTACCTTTCTGGTGATCTTCACATGGCAACACTTCCTGCTTATGATGTGTCGCTGTCATTCGACCTGCTGTTACGAAGCAAAGATTTCCTACTTGATTTTGCAATACACTGTCCCCTCGACTTCAAGCCGCTCATACCACATCTATTGCGAGTGCTCTCCCTGCTGATGCTTACTCCTCATCGCGATAGGATCAGTTACCGTTTCGATGATATTATAGAGCATGTATCCAGCTCAAAGGAATACAGCGTTGCTGAACGCCGAAACACCCTGTGTTATGCCAACGTGCTTAGAACTTACGAAGATTTTTATCTCATC
>JAFSHE010000361.1 GCA_017440445.1 Oscillospiraceae bacterium
TGGCATGGAGCTTGAGAAGTATCATAATCCTCGTCTTACTACTGCGATCAAGGATAATAAAGAGCTTGCATCTGCCGTTTTTGGTATTATCGACAGAATAGTGTCAGAGCAGGGTCTTGCGCCGTACGATGTGGTTCTGGATTACTCTCCTGTTTTCTCTGAAAGCTGCGGATGTCAGAAGCACGATTCAGGCAAAAGCAACCGTATACTCAGCGAGTATGTGCGTCAGTATTCGTACGTGCGGGTATTTGAGGAGGATATGACCTCCATGTGTAATAAGATAGCTGCTAATCCCACGCTTGATAATGCGAGGGAGCACCTCAGAGAGAGGAGCTTTGGCGGCTCTGTCCTTTGCATAACCGATGATTTTTATCATTACTGTACAGATACCACAGGCTCTGAGGATATCACTTTTGACAACAGTCTTGATTATCCGGATAAGATGCACGTTTTTGCACAAAGGAGTAACTGTGATAATGTGCAGGTGGGTATGGAATATCGCACCAAGGATATACTGCCTGATCTTTTCGGAAGCTTCGACGGCAACAATACGCTGGTCATAATGCCTATCCATTCGCTTGACCTGCCTATCGGCCTGTTTGTTACCTTCTATGTTGAGTCTGATCTGTATTTCGATCAGACATACAGCTTCCTCATGGCTACCAACCGCTGCCTTGAAATGGTGCGCACGCATGAGCGCATGGCGTTCCTGAACAGAAAGCTGGAGTTCATGTTTACTCACGATCAGCTTACAAAGATCTATAACAGATATGGCTTCTATAAGAATTTCCGTGAGGATTTCGAACAGCACGTTGCTGATGAAAAGGATGCGTTTATCGTATCTATCGACATGAACGATATGAAGCATATCAATGATAATTACGGACATCATGCAGGTGATGACGCACTGCGCATTATTGCAAATTCGTTGACTATGGCGTCCGAAAATGATTCGGATATAATCTGTTCGCGCTTTGGCGGAGATGAGTTTGTTGTTGCAAAGATATGCAGCGGCACTGCACTTGAGGAATCCTCGCGTTATCGCGAAGCTTTTGTTGCGGCTCTTGAAGCGCTCAATGAGACTTCGGGCAATCCGTACAAGGTGCAGGTGAGCATAGGTGTTTACTGTGCTTCCCTGAATTCAGTCGAGGGCGTGGACGAGCTTATCGACCTTGCTGATCATCTGATGTACAATGACAAGGCAAGGCACAAAAGACAGCCCAGAAATAACAAATAGCAGTTATCCCCCCTCAGACCGAGGGGGATATTTGTATGTACATAAAAGAAAAACGGTGGGCTGGGTGCTCACCGTTTTTAGTTCTTATGAATAAGTAGGATATGTACCGCCGTAGATTCCCGTAACCATTACAGACAGGAATCGGAAGTCGCTGCTGAGATCTATCTCCTCTGCGCTGTTCTGACCCTGAATTCTGACAACGGGACGCAGTACGTTCTGGTTTGTTTGAACTACTATTGCGTGTCTGCCGTCTGAAAGACTTACCATAGTGCCGACGGGATATGGGTTGAATGCACGCATGAATGCCGAAGTTACATCAAAATCAAAATGCGAGCCACATCCGCCGAGAATATACTCCTCGGCTTCGGCAACA
>JAFSHE010000362.1 GCA_017440445.1 Oscillospiraceae bacterium
AAGTGACTTTACATAAACCTTGTAAGTTGCCTCGCTGTCAGGGCCGATGAATCCGAGATTGAGTACCTCGCTCTCCTTTGCGAAAGCAGAGGATCTTACAGAATAATCTCCGTCCTTTGTCATTTCAAGCACTGCCGAGGGACTGGGACCTGGATTTTCCGCCTGTGCGGAAATAACAAGTGTTTCGTATTCCGTTTCGGTAGAGGAGATATCCTCCTCGGGGCGGAGAGTCTCTTCACCCTTTGTGAACTGCCATGAATTAAGTTCGATATCTGCATCCGAGAAAACAAGGTAGATATTGTGGTTTCTACCGTCAAACTGTCTGAACTCAGAAGAACGAACCTTAGCATACTCGGAATTATCAAACTCTATGAACGCTACTGCCTCGTTTGAAAGATCGTCAAGACGTACCTCAATACGTCCCTTGCCCTTTACTTCAGCAGTGAATTCCGATGCGCCGTAGCCGAAGTCTGCACCTCTAACATATATCCATGCGCCGTTTGCCTTACTCTTTGCAGCAGGATGATAACCCTCTGCATATCCGATATCCACCGATGTGAACATCACCGCACCACTGTTCTCGGCATACGGGTCAAGGAGCTTTATCTGTGCTACACCCTTTCTTGTGGCGGCTGTGATCGGGATCTCACCTGTTGTAGCGTCCATAGGCAGATAATCCACCATCATGCTGCGGAAGCCCGCTGTTCCGCCCATAAGCTCCTCCAAAAGAAGTGTGTGGTGGAGGATATAATTTGTACCCTGATACTCACAGAAATGGGTGTGATTATTTCCCCAGCGCAGGCCTGATTCGCCCTTTTCATTCTGTCCTGAATTGTAGAAATATGCACCCCTGTATTCCCAGCTTTCAGCATCAAGGGGAGTTTTTGTCGTGAGATAAGCCATGCTGCAGGTAGGAGGTGCAGAGATGCCCTCATAATCCCAGCCTGCGCCACGTGACTGCCAATCGGTGCTGTATGTATAGTAATATGTTCCGTCGATGTTGTTAAGCTCGCTTGCCTCAAAAAAATACGGTGCATCGATGGAAACAAACTCGCTGTCAAAGGAGAGCATATCCTCTCCTAGCTTTACTATCTTCGGGATATTGGTATGAACAGCAGCACCCGAGGCAGGTGTTCCTCCGCCAAATGAAAGCCAGCCTGTACCGTTTTCGTCTATACATACACCAGGGTCAAAGGGAGCAGGACAATTTTCAAGCCCCGGCATATTCTGATATATCAGCGGCTCTCCCAGAGGGTCTGTCCAGCCTGTTACAGGGTCAGTGGAGGTGATAACTCCCACTCCTGAACCATTGTTGGAAAAATACAGATAAAAATGTGTAAGTCCGTCATCCTCAACTCTCGATACAATGGACGGCGCCCAGGAATTATATATCCACGGAGCTATCTCCCCTGTTTCTATCCTGCCGTGATATATCCAGTTCACCATATCATCGGTAGAGAATACGACTAACGACTTTATCTGATCGTAGTCGTTCACAGTATCCTGCTCTGACTGCTGTATATCATTTGTACCGTACACATACAGCCTGCCCTCGTACTCCACTGCTGTGGGGTCAGCACAGAATATACTGCCCGAAATGGGATTTGCATTTCGCTCGGTCTTGTAAACATTTCCGCTTACCTCGTCAATGACTATTCCATTATTGAGGCTGTCGAGTATTTCTTCCTCTGTAACGGTTTCTGTGATGTCAGTATCAGTATTTGTTGTGCTTTCAGTCGCAGAGGTCTTTGAGCTTTCGCTGCTTTCACTGCCTGAGCAGCCCGATAACAGCAGCATTGCCGCTGCACATATTAAGGATATAACATTCTTTTTCATAATTTCTCCTTTCGTGGTAAGTGACGTGTGTTTTTCATATCAGTGGAGCTGTTGTACTTATTATACGGTCAAACAGAGAGAAATGCAATAGCATACATTCAGATATTCCACCTTTTAATCACAATCTGCACCTTTTCAATTGACATTGGTTATGAAATGCGCTATACTGTATTAAAAGGAGGCGATTTGATGCCACGAAAAAGAATAGCGATAATAACGGCAAGAGCAGACGATGCTGAACAAAAAGAAATAATCTGCGGAATAGCGGAGGCGGCATTCGCCGCAAATGCTGATGTTGCTGTTTACTCAAACATCTACAATCACTGGGTAGAGGATAAGCAACTAAATTTCGAGAATATCATCTATACGCTGTTTGAACCCCGCCATTTTACTGGGGCTGTTATAACCGCCGAAGCCTTTATGGACATATCTGTAATTTCCTGTGTTATCGAAAAACTGCTAAAGGAAAAGCTCCCCACCGTTGTTATAGGCGGAGAGCTTGAGGGATTTTACAGTGTATACTCTGACGATGAAACAGATATGGAGAATATAACGGAGCATCTTATCACAGCTCATGGCTATACAGATATTGATATACTGACAGGCTACGAGAGCGATCCCATCTCACAAAGACGAGCAGAGGGCTGCAAAAGAGCCTTCAGAAAGCATGGCATATCATTCAATGACAGCAAGCTGCATTACGGCACATTCTGGAATGATTCGGGAGAGGAGCTTGCACAGCGGTACATCAGCGGTGAACTGCCTATTCCACAGGCAGTGATATGCACAAACGACTTTATGGCTTACGGCTTATGCGACACACTTACGGACGCAGGAATAGCTGTTCCTGAAAGGGTCGCTGTTACAGGCTACGATTATACAGGCGGCAGGATATATCACTATCCGCTGCTTACCTCGTATCGCAGAAACAGGAGAAAAATGGGCGCAGACGCTGTAAATATCCTGATAGGCACTGTCTACCATTCATACGATACAGACAGGCTTATCATAGGTGGCACATGCCCATGCGGAACTTTTCAGGGGCAGCTTGCAGAGGAGCTTCGTGCTGAACGAATAGGAAAATACCATACCATAATGAGTAATGTAGCACAGTTTTCAAGCCGTCTTACGCTATGCCGTACACTCGCAGAATATACCTCCGTATTATCAGAGTTTTATTATCTTCTTCACGACACAAAAAAGTTATATCTGTGTCTTGATTCAGCATGGAACAGTGCAGGCTATGAGGGCGAAGAATTCCTCTGCTGTGAGATCGACAGCAATGGTGCTGCGGCTCCGCTCAGATACAAGCAGCTACTCCCCTCGCTTGATGAGGAACGTGAAAGACCTGAAATATTCTATTTCAGTCCGTTGTGTTTTCAGACAAGGCTTTTCGGGTATACAGTCCTGTCTTATTCCTATCCTACGGGATATGATTTCGGTTTTCGTGACTGGATAAAAACAGTGTCAGATACACTGGAATTCTTACGAGTGAAAAATGATATCCACTATCTCAAACAGTGTCAGCGTGAATCATCGCTGTATGATACACTTACAGGCTTCTATAATCTTAATGAATTCAGACAGATCACAGAAACGGTCAAAGAAAACTGCTATATACATGCCGTGAAGCTCAGCTTTGCTTCTGACGGAGAATTTTTATACGGCGAAAATTACCGCAACGACATCATAACCGATGTGGTCAAGGCGATAAAACATGCTTGCAGCGGCAGAGAAATATGCGGCAGGGTCTATGATGATATCTTCCTCGTGCTTTGCAAGGGAGATGACGATGCTTTCGCAAACAGGCTGCGTATCATGTTACATGATATGATATTCGGCAGATACGACGAGCGACAGGTGATCATAAGCTGTGTAGGTTCAAAAACGAACTCAGTAGAACAGATCTGCACTGATGTGACAAAACAAAATGAGCTGGATGTTTCCGCATTATCCGAAAGGAAGTCGTTACAGCATTACAATGCCCTGCAGGATATCCGAAACGAGATCATGAAAGCTCCCGAAAAAGCCCCTACCCTTTCGCAGGCTGCTAAACGTTTATGCGTAAGCGAGGGATATTTCCGTTCGGTATACAAAAAGTGCTTTGATATCAGCTACAATCAGGATCACATCAACTCAAAGACCATGAAAGCTTGTTACCTGCTGCTGACAACAGCTATGAGTGTTTTTGCCGTGGCAAAAAGCTGCGGTTATGAGGATGAAAAATTCTTTTCAAGACAATTCAGGCAGAATTGCGGATGTTCTCCGATAGAGTTCAGGAAGAAATTCTGCTGAGATATCGATCTGCAAATCAGTTATGTGCAACCAGATAAAACAAGACCTTGCAATTATAGTAAAGTAATGCTATAATAAAAATATATTCACCAAATTAATATAACCCTACTAATGATAGCATGAACAT
>JAFSHE010000363.1 GCA_017440445.1 Oscillospiraceae bacterium
ATGGCAGCAAGTATGGGCGCCTTTCTGCTTTCCGCAGGTACTAAAGGCAAACGCTATGCTCTCCCCAATGCAGAGGTTATGATTCATCAGCCTTTGGGCGGCGCACAAGGTCAGGCAAGTGATATTCTTATCAGTGCAAGACATATTGAACGCACCAGAGAAAATCTTAATAAAATTTTATCTGATAATACCGGCAGACCTCTTGAGCAGATTTCTGTTGACACTGATAGAGATAACTGGATGACAGCAGAAGAAGCTAAAGAATACGGTATTGTAGATAAGGTTATTGCTAAGAGAGGATAATATGTCCGTTAAAGATATTGATAAAAAACAGATTAGATGCTCATTCTGCGGCAAAACGCAGGATGAGGTCGGTCAGCTTGTAGAGGGCCCCGGTGTCTATATTTGCGATTCCTGTATAACCTTCTGTAATACTCTTTTATACGGTGAAGCACCTGATATCAAACCTAAGAAAAAGGCTTCTAAGGAAAAAGAGTTTATTTTACCTAAGCCCAAAGAGATTAAGGAAAAACTGGATGAATACGTAATAGGACAGGAAGACGCTAAGGTTACTCTGTCTGTAGCGGTTTATAACCACTATAAACGTATTTTCAAGCAGAAAGATGATTCGGTAGAGCTTGCTAAAAGTAACGTTTTACTTCTCGGTCCCACCGGTGTAGGTAAGACAATGCTCGCACAGACTCTTGCAAAGCTGCTGAATGTACCGTTTGCTATCGCTGATGCAACAACACTTACTCAGGCAGGCTATGTCGGTGAGGACGTAGAGAATGTGCTTCTGCGCCTTATTCAGGCTGCTGATTATGATGTAGAGGCCGCAGAGCGTGGTATCATCTACATTGACGAGATAGACAAGATCTCCCGCCGCAGCGAGAACACCTCTATCACACGTGATGTAAGCGGTGAGGGTGTTCAGCAGGCACTTCTGAAGATAGTGGAGGGAACAGTTTCCAATGTTCCTCCTCAGGGAGGAAGAAAGCACCCTCATCAGGAGTTTATCCAGATAGATACGAAGAACATACTGTTTATCTGTGGCGGTGCGTTTGAGGGACTTGAGAAGATGATAGCTTCCAGAGTTGCATCCTCTGCTATGGGCTTTGGCGCTGAGGTTTCCTCCAAGAAGGACAAGGAAAGCTCTCAGATGCTCCACAAGGTAAGCCAGGAGGACCTTGTAAAGTTTGGTATCATTCCTGAGCTTATAGGACGTCTGCCTGTTGTGACAGTGCTTGACGATCTTGATGAGGAAGCACTTGTGCGTATCCTTGACGAGCCGAAGAACGCACTTATCAAGCAGTACAAGTGTCTGTTCAAGGCTGATGATATCGAGCTTGAGTTCGATAAGGACGCTATGCGTGCTATTGCAAAGAAGTCCATCGAGCGTAAGACAGGCGCAAGAGGTCTGCGTTCTATTGTTGAGGCTACACTTCGTGATATCATGTTCACAGCTCCCAGCGATCCTACTATCAGCAAGATAACTATTACTGCTGATTGTGTAGATGGCAAGGGAGAGCCTGTTATCGAGCGTGATAAGAAGGCTAAGTCCAAAAAGACAACTAAGGCATAAATTTTGACGGCAGACAGAATATAGTCTGCCGTTTTTGCTCATAAGATAGAAAGTATAAGCGTAGGAGATCTGTTATGTCAGTTTTTGAAAAGATATATGAGCAGGTTAGGAGAATTCCAAGGGGCAAGGTTGCTACCTACGGACAGATAGCGATGCTTGCGGGAAATCCCCGCTGGGCAAGGGCTGTCGGATATGCGCTCCACGCAAATCCTGATCCTGATGGAATACCCTGTTACCGTGTCCTGAATCGATTTGGAGGATTAGCTCCCGCCTTTGCTTTCGGTGGAGCAGAGCGACAGGCAGAGTTGCTTCGTGCGGACGGTATTGAGATACGAGCAGACGGAACAGTAGATCTTGAAAAATATCTGTGGAACGGACTTTGATAACAAAACAGAGGCGACCTTAAGTCGCCTCTTTCGTTTAGCATGAAAAATATCAGTCAGGAAGTTGTGGATCAACGAATTCCTCTGTTTCTGATGTCTGATGTGTTATAGGAGTCTGTCCATTGAAATCAACTGAAATATTGTAGTATGGACATTTCAGCTTGAGAAGATTACCATCTTTGTCAGCTGTTATAACTACTTTTTTGTCTGCAACAGTCGTGTTGATGGAAAGAACTCCATCCTGCTCGGTGATATTTTCTTTGTCGATACCCGCTAAAGAATTCACGCTTTCTGCAATCATGTCGGGGACAAGCCGATAGAAGTCGTTTCTTTCGGTGGAAATATTCAGCTCTCCAAGACTGACTGTAACCTCGTCCTCGGTAAGAGATAGAGCAATACCGTTCAGATACTCAGGTTCGGTAAAGCGGAAATCCCAGTTATCTGCATCGTTTCTGGTTATATCCGCACAGGCAGTGAAATTTCCGTAGTCGATCTCAGCGCTCACGCTGTATGATGTGTCAAAGTCAGGTGCCGCCTGCCCGAACATTTTTTCGGTGGCACTGCAGCCGCTGATAAGTAACAGTGGGACGCAAAGGAATAGTATCTTTTTCATAAAACCTCCGTTCTTTCATGCGGAGAAAAAAACTCCGCATAACGTGCAGTGTACACGATATGCGGAGCGTGTCCTGATATGACGTGTACTGCGAATCAAGAGCGGTACACCTCGGGGAGAATATTGATGATATCTCCGGGGAGCATGCTTTCGGCGGGAATACTTTTCAGCAGGATGTCAGAGGCAATTGCATGACAGTATACACCGCTTACGGCTGCTTTCAGCGGGTCGATACCCTGTGCAGTCATGGCAGCGATCATACCTGTAAGTACATCGCCGCTGCCCCCCTTCGCAAGACCCGAGTTTCCGCAGATATTTACGAAGATACTTCCTTTTGGTGAAGCGATAACAGTGTTAGCACCCTTAAGTACGACATTAACACCGTATTTCTCTGCAAAATCTCTTGCGGCGGAGATCCTGTCACGCTGGATATCATCCACAGACATTCCGCTTATCCTGCTGAATTACATCACATGAGGTGTAATGATTATCTCATTTTTCCGTTCTTTCAGTATATCTATATTAGCGGCTATTGAATTTATTCCGTCTGCGTCAATAATTATCGGACATGTTGCGTTTCTGATGACAGCTTCTGTTATTTTTCGAGTGTTTTCATTGTTTCCCATACCGCAGCCTATGCTGATGGCAGTAACATTTGAAAGCTGGGAAAGTATTCTGTCAACTGCATTATCAGCGACAAAGCCATCTTCATTCTCGGGAAGCGGCAGGTATGTTGTTTCGTGTATGGCTGAGCCAAGTATCTTAACTACTGTTTTGGGAGCGGCAAGCATGCAGAGTCCTACGCCTGTGCGCAGAGCAGCTTTTGTGGACATGGCAGCAGCTCCGTTGTAGTTAAGACATCCTGCGATATTCATAAGCTTGCCGTAAGTGCCCTTGTGGGAAGATTTTTTCCGATAGGGAAAGGGGTGACGGAAGCTTTCATCCGTGATCGTTGCGACATAGTCGTTTCCGAAATATACATCAACGATACCTATATCAAGAATATATGTTTCACCGATAAGATCGTTGCAGGGCAGGGAGAGAAGTCCTTTTTTCACAGCGGCAAGGAACAGTGTATGCGTAGCCCTGAAATAGTTTTCGTCCATCTCGCCTGTATCTGAATTTATTCCACTTGGTACATCTACAGCAATGCGTATAGGACAGTTGTTAGCGAAACGGATAATGTCAGCGGCATTCTGAGGGAGAGTTCCATGAAATCCAGTTCCGTAGATACAATCAACCACCACATCCGAGCGAACTATCTGGTCACAGCATGCTTCACGATGAGCATTCCAGTCCATTATCTTCGCTCCGTAAAGCCTTTGGAAATGATGTGTGGCACAATCTGTCTTTGGTTCACCGTTCACAAGTATTATTGCTGAAGAAATACCGTGAGATGCAAGCACCTTTGAAATAACGAAACCGTCACCGCCATTATTACCGTTTCCGCATAGGATAGAGATGTAGCAGCCCTTAGGAGCAAGCTTTATTATCTCCTCAGCGCATGCGATACCTGCATTCTCCATCATGCGGATGTATGAGATACCATCACGGTCGCAGTTTTGCTCTGCAAGCTTCATCTGAGCATTTGTAACAACGAATTGCATTTTATCATTTCCTTTCTGTTTTTATATTGTAAGCTCTATAAGATTATCCTCAAAAGCAATTATACAGCTTTCATAATAGCCGTCGCCTGTGGTGCGGGGTCCGCTCAGTATTTCATAACCATCGTTTCGGAGTAAGTCTGTCAATTTGTCAACGGCTTCCTTGCTTCCAAGTGAAAAGGCCATGTGAGCGTAACCCATCTGTGGAATGTTATCCCTGTTTGCTAAAATATTAGGTCTGTTCATTATTTCAAGCCTGGCTCCGTTATCGAATGATAAGAAATATGACCTGAAGTCTGTATCCGGATTATGATATCCTTTGTTTGATACGGCATTAAAGTACTTTGTGAAGAATTTTCTTGCATCTTCAAGGTCGGTTACATACATAGCGATATGTTCTATACGCATAATGTCAGGTCCTTTCCTGTGGTATATCTTGATTATAACACTGTACGTACAATTTTGCAACAAAAAAACGGCGAAAATGCTTTACTGCTTTAAGTGTTTTTTTTATTGTATGAAATCTATTATGTACTTGATTATATGTTATTTCAAAAATCTTAATCATGGTTTAGTAATATGACTGATTTACTTCCTTTTCGTCAAAAAAACTATTGAATTATTACGCTTATTATGCTATAATTAAAAAAGATATGTTCATGAAAAGGAGCATCATAATGTCTTACAGAGAATATACAGGCGGAGCCGAGGGTATGAAGATACTCGACGAGTTCCTGCTGAAGATACAGAAGCCTTCCCGCTACATAGGCGGCGAGGTAGGCGCAATCGTAAAGGACAGGGAAAAGGTGGATATCCGTTTCGCATTCTGTTTCCCTGATACCTATGAGATAGGAATGTCTCATCTGGGTATGAAGATACTTTACGGCCTTAAGAACGCTGTCCCCAACTACTGGTGTGAGCGAGTGTTCATGCCTCTCCCTGATATGGAGGAGGAGATGCGTAAGAGAAATATACCTCTCTACGCACTGGAGAGCCTTGACCCTATCAAAAACTTTGATTTCATCGGCTTTACCATCCAGTACGAGCTGTGCTATACAAATATCCTTCA
>JAFSHE010000364.1 GCA_017440445.1 Oscillospiraceae bacterium
CGATAAGCCGCTTGCAGAGAACACTCTGCGCCGCATTGCGAGGGGTATAAAGAAATTTGTGATAGACAATCCTGAGCCGTTTATTGTTGGTGAAACTGTCCCGTCACTGATACAGTATCACAGCGAGACAGCCGCCGATGATGTCAGAGGTCAGGAGTTGTCCGAGCCGCTCATGACGGTGGACACAAATCCGCGATACGCGCTGTCTGTGGCTCACATCATGAAATGCTACGGTGGCGGCTACACGGGCGCAGGAAGCTCGGCGGACGCTCCCCTTGATACGGTAACGGCGAAAGACCACAACAGCCTTGTGACGGCGCATATCCTTACCATGAGGAACAACATGGAAGGTCAGAAGATGGACGAGCCTCTGACGACCATATCTACGAGCGGTGCACATCATGCAGAGGTGCAGGCGTTTCTTCTGAAATACTTCAGTACGGGTACAGCGAAACCTGTTGACGAACCACTTGACACCGTCACCACAAAGGATAGATTCGCACTTGTGACGATACACGGCGAGGAGTACATAATCACTGATATCAGGATGAGGATGCTTCAACCGAGGGAGCTGTTCAATGCACAGGGCTTTCCTGATGATTACATCATCGACCATGACGATGAGGGTAACGATTATCCGAAATCAAAGCAGGTAGCACGCTGCGGGAATGCGGTCACACCGCCTGTCCCCGCCGCCCTAGTCAGGGCAAACCTGCCTGAGATGTGCGGGAGGTGCGGATGAACACTGAGATATTCACAGTAAAGGCTACGAAGTGCCTGCGCTGCGGAGGGATACTTCTTTCCGAGTACGGTCTGAAACATGGAATGGGACACACCTGCAAGAAGAAATTCGACGAGGAGCATGCTCCCATCGACGAAAACCAGTTGACTATATTCACGACGGAGGACGATGAAGATGTGCGAATATGATGCAGAGTTCGGCTCTGAGCAGTGCGAGGGCTGCCCGAATTATCGTGCCTGCAAGGAGTATGATGACTTCTCGCAGCAGGAGGACCAATACAGAGATATGGAGGATATATGAATCTTATTACAAGAACAAACGACCTTTCACGAGAAGAATGGCTTGAATTCCGTCGTGGAGGTCTCGGTGGTTCGGATGCCGCTGTCGTATGCGGATTAAGCCCTTATCGTTCAAAAATAGAACTGTGGGCAGATAAAACGAGAAGGCTTCCGGATCAGGAAGATAACGAGGCTATGCGTATAGGCCGAGATCTTGAGGATTATGTTGCAAAGCGTTTCTGCGAGGCAACAGGTAAGAAAGTGCGCCGACATAACGCTATGTATTCACACGGTGATTATGGCTTCATTCGTGCGAATGTAGACAGAGATATTATCGGAGAAAACGCCGGTCTGGAATGTAAGACGACATCAGCTTTTGCAAAGTCTGATTTCGAGAGCGGTGAGATTCCCGCATATTATTACTGCCAGTGCTGCCATTACATGAACGTTATGGGCTATGACAGGATGTATCTTGCAGTGTTGGTTATGGGCAGAGCGTTTTACTGGTTCATCATTGAGCGAAACGAGGCTGACTGTAAGGCGCTGCTTGATGCGGAGATAGCTTTCTGGAATGAATGTATCCTTCCCGATGCAAGACCGGATCCTGATGGCAGCGAGAGCGCCGCAAGAACGATAGCCGCACTTCATGAGGACTGGAAAGACGATGCAATCTCCATGTTCGAGGAGAACGATACCGCAGCGGAGCTGATCACCGTACAGGAACAGAAGAAGTCCATCGAGCTGAAAGAAAAAGAGCTTAAACAGCGCTTACAGCTTGCGCTTGACGGAAATACCGACGGATTCACTGCGGATTACAGAATTACATATCGCCCGCAGAGCAGGACAACGGTTGACAACAAAAAGCTGAAAGCCGAGCATCCCGATATATACGAAAAATATTCCAATACCACCACAAGCAGAGTTTTCAGGATATCTGAAAGAAAGGATTAATCTATGAGTACAACTACCAACACAAGCGGCATTATCGCCGCTGCTACACAGACAAAGCCCGCACAGAACAAGCCTTTATCTCCTGCAAATATCATGAGAGGCATTCTCGACAGCGATGCTACCAAAAAGCTGCTTCAGGAAAGCCTTAAGGAGAACGCAGGCGCATTTTCAGCTTCGATACTTGACCTTTACAACAGCGATACATATCTTCAGCGCTGTGACCCCAAGCAGGTATTTGGCGAATGTTTAAAGGCTGTTTCGCTGAAGCTCCCCATCAACAAGCAACTGGGTTTTGCTTATGTTATCCCTTACGGGAACACAGCGCAGTTCCAGCTTGGCTATAAGGGCATGATACAGCTTTGTATGCGCACAGGCTCTTACAAGTATATAAATGCAGGTGTTGTATACGAGGGTGAGTATAAGGGCGAAAACAAGCTCACAGGCGAGATAGATATCAGCGGTGAGAAGATATCTGATACAGTTGTTGGATATTTCGCTTACATAGAAACTCTCAACGGCTTCAAGAAGGCTCTCTACTGGAGTAGAGAAAAGGTCAATGCTCATGCGCAGAAATTCAGCAAGAGCTTTAAGAGCAGCAGTTCTGTATTGAAAACCGATTTTGATGCTATGGCAATAAAGACAGTGCTGCGTAATCTGCTTTCGCATTACGGATATATGTCCGTGGAGATGGCTGATGCATTCACAGCAGAGGAGAATACAGCAGTTGCTGACAATATCATATCAGGCGAAAATGATACAGTGATAGAAACAACACCGGAAGCTGTATCGGATACTGTTCCTACGTCTGATGAAGATTATCCTTTTGCTGACGAATGATGTATAAATACAAGCTCCCCGAGATACCGCCCAGCAATAACAAGTTTATCGGGCGGAATGCCCGGTGGGAATATCAGCAGGAGAAAAAGCGGTGGGCGCAGATGATACAGTTCATTTGTCGTCCGAAGCCACCACAGCCTATACCGAAAGCAACGGTGCGGCTGATATATCACTTCACAAACAGGATCCGCAGAGACCCCGACAACTATTCCGGCAAGATGATACTTGACGGGCTTGTAAGAGCAGGCATAATCTCGGACGATAGTTTTTAC
>JAFSHE010000365.1 GCA_017440445.1 Oscillospiraceae bacterium
CAAGACCCATTCGGCGCTGTTTGTGCAGAGGTACTTCTTCTGCCGACCGATAGAGGAGCTTAAAAGAATGTCGGGCTGGTCGCAGAGCAAGATAACCTCCATGCTTTATCGCATGCGCATTCAGCTTAAGGAGCGCCTTGAAAGGGAGGGAATACCGCTGTGATATCAGAGGAATTGTTTTCCTGCATAGGGAATATAGATGATACACTGATAGGCGGCTCGGAAAAGACGCTGCGCTCAGTAAAGATACGCCGTACAGCGGCGGGAGCCTGCTCCTGTGCGGCGGCTGTGATGGTGCTGCTTATGCTGCCCACAGTGCTGATAAATCTTATTGGTGCAAGTTCTGCTGCGCCTAACGGCGGTGCGCCGCCAAACGAGTGGATAAGTACCACAGCCCCGGGGGACGCTGACGGGCAGAATGCTGCCGCTCCTCCCGATGACAGCGGCAAGACGGAAGAACCTCCCGACGGGGATGCGGGAGTATCCTCTCCCGATTGCGGTATCGGAGCGGTCTACGAGATAAACGGCAGCCTGTACGAGGTGTGTACAGACGCTGATACTCTTAGCGGATATGGCATAGAAAAGCCCGCACACATCAGCATGGCGGGCGAATATATAGGAACATTCCCTCACGGTTTTTATCCCGATGTACAGGTATACGCTATTGCAGGTCGGGAAACGCAGGATGTCCTTCTTGCGGAGATAGACGGAAGGGCTATGTATCTGATCGGAACGGAGTTGAGATAGGTGCTATGAAAAGAAAAAAGAATGGTTTTTTTGCAGCGGTAAAACGGATCTTTTCCGCAGACGACTGCGAGCTTAATGAGATACAGACAGTATACGGTCCTCCGCCCGAGAAAGCGGAGCAGTCGGAAATAGTTGGGGAGTTTGTCCCTTCAAGAAACGAGATACGCTGTGTTTACGGACCGCCTGAGTATTTTCAGAAGCGCCGTGAGGAGGCTCAGCAGACGACCGTTGAGGCGGAAGTACAGCAGACTACAATAGAAACAGAAGCTCAGCAGACCATCATAGAAACGGAGGTGCAGGATGAAGATATCTAAAAAAGCTCTGCTTGCCGCAGCGGCATTTGCAGGAATACTGAATATGAACGGCTGTGTTTACGGACCACCCGCACAGGAATTCGACGAGGGCGCAGAGTACGTCATGGGCAGGGAGAGCGACTACGACCCTGCTGCAAATACTGTCGCACCTGTTTACGGACCGCCACCTGTCGAGGAGCTTTCACAGCCTGCACAGGATGAAAGCGTTTCCGCAGAGGACTCAGAAAAGGAGCTTCCATGAAGCTGCAAAGAAAAGCGCTGCTTTCCGCAGCGGCGGTAACAGCTTTGTTTGCCATGGGCGGCTGCGGTAAAAACGAGCTGACAGGCGCCTACGGTCCGCCGCCTGATGAATATAATACCGACAGCTTGGTGGCAGACTGCCTTACAGAGGAAGATACAGATATAACAGAAAAGGAGGAACGCTGATGAAACCGAGAAAAAAAGCACTTCTTTCCGCAGCGGCGGTAACAGCTCTGTTCGCCATGGGTGGCTGTGGTGATAACGAGGTACCGAATGTTTACGGCCCTGCTCCCTTTGATGATACACAGAGTACAGTAAGCAGCACCACTCCCTATGACCCCGCCGACAACGAAAATGCGACGGTGTACGGACCTGCTCCCGACTATGCTCCTGAGGACAATCAGAATCAGGATGTATACGGACCTCCTCCCGAGGATATCGATGAACCCGTGGTTTTCGACCCGAGCGAAAACATGACCCCCGATGTTTACGGACCGCCCGAGTGGTTTGAGGGCAAAGGTGAGCATGCGGATGATATTTCGGAGGTGACCGAATGAAACCACACAGAGGTATAATGCTGACAGCGGCGGCTTTTGCCGTGGCGATGAATGTTGGCTGCGGTGTGTACGGACCGCCCGAGGATGAGGGTGAGGATGTGTCCTTACAGAATATCGAACAGTCTGTCGAGGATATCGAAGCTCAGGACAGTGAGGAAGAAAAGCTATGAACAATATAAAGACCGAACACATGAAGATGCTTGCGGAATACCGTCAGGGGCTGATGAAAGCTCCTCAGCTGAGAAGTCTGTTTTTTGAACTGACCATGCGCTGCAACGAAAACTGCATGCACTGCGGCAGCCGCTGTAATGATGTGACCTCAGAGGAGCTGCCTGTACAGGTCTACTATGACATTATGGACAAGGTGAAGCGTGACTTCAGCGAGCGTCTGCCTATGCTGTGTATCACAGGCGGCGAGCCGCTGCTGCGCAAGGAGTTCTTTGATATCATGGGCTATGCGCATAAGCTTGGCTTCCGCTGGGGAATGACCAGCAACGGCATACTCATTGACGATGAGGTGGCGAAAAAACTGAGCGATGTGGGCATGGGTACTATCTCCATCAGTATAGACGGACTTCGGGATACACACGATTGGTTCAGGCGTACAAAGGGCGGCTACGACAAGGCTATGAGAGGAGTTCAGGCTCTGATAGACCAGGGGACGTTCCGTCATGTGCAGATAACCACCGTAGTTCACAAAAAGAATATTGATGAGCTGGACGAGCTGTATGACATCATGTGCGGCATCGACATCGACTCATGGCGTGTGATAAATCTTGAGCCTATCGGCAGGGCAAAGCAGTTCCCCGAGCTGCTTTTAGAGCCGCAGGACTACCGCCGAATGTTCGATTTCATAAGGGAAAAGCGCAGTCAGGGCATGCCTGTGGAGTACGGCTGTACTCACTATCTGGGTCTTGATTACGAGCGTGAGGTGCGTGACTGGTACTTCCTGTGTAATGCGGGAGTTTATACCGCCAGCATAATGGCAAACGGCGATATCGGCGCATGTCTTGATATCGAACGCCGCCCTGAAACCATTCAGGGAAATGTTCTGCGTGACGATTTCACCGAGGTGTGGAAGAACCGTTTTGAGTATTTCCGTACAGGCCTCAGCGCAAAAAATCAGAAGTGTGCAGAGTGCAGCTCCCGTGAATTCTGTGACGGCGGCTCAGCCCACAGCTGGGATTACGACAGATGCGAGCAGCAGGTGTGCTTCAAGGACGTTCTTTTTTGACAAAAAAACTTGCAGTATTAAAGGCGGGAGGATGCTCCCGCCTTTTTCACACGTTGTTATTTGTTAAGAAAGAAGTGTTAGTTAAAAGCATAAACCCAATTCTTTTTCACCTATTTTCCAAAGAGATATTGCAATAAGAGCGAATTTATGCTAAAATATAGATGTATTATTTTATTTCTGAAAGGAATATTTATCATGAATATTTTAGTAGTAGGCGGCGGCGGTCGTGAGCATGCGATAATCACCGCACTTTCAAAGTCCGCAAAGGTAGAGAAGATATTTGCAGCTCCCGGAAACGGCGGTATCTCTAAGCTTGCGGAGTGCTTCCCCGTAAAGGCTACCGATATCGATGGAATGCTGGAGCTTGCAAAGAAGCTGCAGCCCGATTATGTTTTCGTTGCTCCAGACGACCCCCTTGTTCTCGGAATGGTGGACAAGCTTAATGAGGCAGGCTTCAAGACCTTTGGACCTCGTGCGAATGCCGCTATCTTGGAGGGCAGCAAGGTGTTCTCCAAGGCGCTGATGAAGAAATATGACATCCCCACAGCTGCTTACGAAACATTCACAGACGCTGACAAGGCTGTGGAGTATATCAAGGCTCAGGACAGCTATCCCGCAGTTATCAAGTGCGATGGCCTTGCTCTCGGAAAGGGCGTTATCATCGCTAAGGACTTCGAGGAGGCAAAGGACGCAGTTCATTCCATGCTGCTTGACGGAAAGTTCGGCAAATCGGGCAGCGAGATAGTTGTGGAGGAGTTCATGACAGGTCCCGAGGTAACTGTTCTTGCTTTCACAGACGGAAAGACTGTAAAGCCTATGATATCCTCTATGGACCACAAGCGTGCTTACGACAATGACGAGGGTCTTAACACAGGCGGAATGGGTACTATCGCTCCCAATCCCTGCTATACAGAGGCTTTCAAGGCAGAGTGCATGGAGAAGATATTCAAGCCCACTATCGCTGCTATGCAGGCTGAGGGACGTCCTTTCAAGGGCTGCCTGTATTTCGGTCTTATGCTGACTCCTAAGGGCGCAAAGGTGGTAGAGTACAACTGCCGTTTCGGTGACCCCGAAACACAGGTAGTTCTCCCTCTGCTGGAAACAGACCTTGTTGATATCATCGAGGCTATCTGGGAGGAGAAGCTTGACACTCTCGATATCAAGTGGAGCGAGGAATCCTGCGCATGTGTAGTTATGGCAAGCGGCGGCTATCCCGAGAAGTACGAAACAGGCAAGGAGATAACAGGTCTTGACGAAAACGGTCAGTCCGAACTTGCATACGTATACCACGCAGGCACAAAGCTTGAGGAAGGAAAGTTCCTCACAGCAGGCGGACGAGTTCTCGGTATCACCGCAACAGGCGCAGATCTGAAGTCGGCACTGGATAAGGCTTACAAAGCTGTTGACACTATCACTTTCGAAAAGGCTCATTACAGAAAGGATATCGGTCAGAGAGCTTTAAAGGGCTGCTGATATAGATAATTTTAAGGGACACAGTAAACACTGTGTCCCTTGTTTTATATAAGCTCCTTTCGCCGCAGCGATTCTACTATCTCCGCCTTTCGGCGCAGGTCGAACTGTGTGTGGATAAAGAAATTGTCCTTGTGCAGTATCATCTGTGTTTCCACGGGCAGCGACAGAAAGAATGCCCTGGATGAGGAGCTTTTGTTTATCAGATGATGCAGGCTGTTGTATAGCATGAAATATCCCTCCCGTAACATTCTATGCGGGAGGGACATGTTGTATACTTATTTCAGCAGCTCATCGGGGACGATATCAGCCATCCTCTTGTAGCCTGCCTTGCTTGGGTGGAGGTGGTCAAGCCGCTGCTCATATTCTTTTCGCTTTTGGTTTCGCACAGCGAAATCGTCCGCACTCTGCGGACGAAAAAAGCGCATGTGCTGCGGCGATCATTTCAGCAGCTCCTCGGGGACGATATCAGCCATCCTCTTGTAGCCTGCCTTACTGGGATGCAGGTGGTCGCCGCTATCGTACTCAGGAAGAAATCTTGAAGGTCTTTCGGGGTCGCATACTGCCTTGTCGAAATCGATACATCCGTCGATAAGGTCTGTGGTGCGTATCCAGTCGTTGAATGCACAACGTATCTCATCACGGAAGGGCGCGTAGGTGCGCCAGCCCTCGATGGGGAGAAGTGTTCCCACATACACCTTATAGCCGTAGCTGCGGGCCTTTTCGATGTAGAACTTCATGCAGTCGATAAGCTCCTCTGCCGTGGGCAGGTCGCTCATGGGACGGAATGGGTTCACCTCAGTTCCCACTGGATGGATTATGTCGTTTATTCCATGCTGGATTATTACAGTATCTGCACCGTCTGTTGGCACCTCATGGTCGAAGCGCTTGCTGCCCATAAGTCCGTAGCTCTCGTAGGTGATACAGCTGTATTCACGCAGCATTCTTGTGCCGCTTGCGGCACGGCGGATGATCGCAGTGCTGAGCTTTTCCTCTCTGTTGCAGCGGAGAGTGAGGTACTCAGGCCAGTCCTGTGCGGTGATGGAGTCGCCGTAGCATACAACGGTGCGGTTAGTCTTTTCCGTAAGCACTGAAACATTACTCAGGAAGTAGATGATATTCGTATTTCTTGCGATATCGGTGGGAATCATATCCACCTCTGTCTGGTCGCCTATCGCATATATTCCCTCGGTGAGAGGACCGCTTGTGTACACCGCAGAGCGAAGCTGCGTGAAGTCCTCAAAATAGAAGCTGACGGTTATAAGCGTCTGCGGGAATATCTCGCAGGGAAGCTCGTCAGATACCGCATTCTGCTCAGCCTCGATAGTGACCTTCCTGCTGCCGCCGAAGGTAACGGGATAGAACTTTCCGTCGATAAAGACTGTCACCTTGTCAAAGGTAACTGCCTCTGTACCGCAGTAGTTATCGAAGGTAAGGCGCACAGCCTTTCCGCCGAACTGCGAATAAACAGGATAGCGGATAGTGAGGTTCTTGTTGTAGCTTTCGGGACGGTTTTCTCCGATGGAGATAGCGTTGCCCCACACGCTTGCCCAGTGAAGCTCTGTACTCATGGGTAGATCATTCCTTTGTTCTGTATAGTTTATAGTTTCTCTTTATGTTTCCTTAATCTAAGAAGCCTCTGCGTTTTACTTCCTCTACAAGAAGCGGCTGTATCTCGGGGTAGGTCTGCTTTGCGGGATGCTCGTCAAGGTAGAATATGCGCTCTATCTCGCTGTTAAGCTCCGTTTCGGACTCGAAAAGCTTTGCGAAGTACAGCATGCCGTAGCTTTCCTCCTTGCCGTCCTCCTGTACGGAGTAAACGCATACGGGTGTGAGCTTGTATTTTTTAGCTCCCGTTTCCTCGTGAAGCTCACGGCGGGCGGTCTGCTCGATGCTCTCTCCGTCTTCACGGTGACCTCCGGGGATCTCGTATGTGGTGCGGTCCCTGTGCTTGCAGTATACAAATCTTCCGTGGTATGTTGCTACTATAACTGCGAATTTCAGCAGGGAGTCATCAATGCTGTCGTAGAAATTAACCTTCATGATATCACCTCTGCGATGTTTTCGTCCTTATTTCTTCCACTTCATGGAGATGTCGAATGCCTGTACGCTGTGAGTCAGCGCACCGAGGGAGATTATATCTATACCTGTCTTTGCGACCTCTGCTATATTGTCAAGGGTGATGTTACCGCTTGCCTCAAGCTTTGCTCTGCCGTTTACGAGCTTTACAGCCTCTGCCATTGTGGGGCAGTCCATGTTATCAAGCATTATGACATTAACTCCGCAGTCAACTGCCTCCTGCACCTCGGCGAGGTTTCTTGTTTCCACCTCTATCTGGAGCATGTGTCCTGCTTTTTTGCGGAGTGCGGTAACAGCCGCTGTGATACCGCCGTAAGCGTCGATGTGGTTATCCTTCAGCATAGCTGCGTCGGTCAGGTTGTAGCGGTGATTTCTTCCGCCGCCTGCGGTAACTGCGTACTTCTGGAGTGCACGAAGTCCGGGGAGGGTCTTTCTCGTATCAGCGATGGAGGCATTTGTGCCTTCCACAAGCTTCACGCACTTGTTTGTGTAGGATGCGATACCGCTCATGTGCTGGAGTATGTTCAGCGAGGTGCGCTCAGCCTTCAGCATCAGCCTTGTATGACCTGTGAATTCTGCGATGATATCGCCGTTCTTCACCTCGTCGCCGTCCTTGAAGTGACATTCAATCTTCATTTCTGGGTCAAGGATAGTGAACACTCTCAGTGCTACCTCAAGGCCTGCAACGACACCGCTTGCCTTTGCCTGAAAATACGCAGAGGAGATGCTGTCCTCGGGGATAAGCAGGTCGGCTGTGCTGTCGATGTAGTTTATATCCTCATTCAGTGCGGATTTGATGATGTCGTCAACATAAAAGGGGAGAAGTATCATTGTTCTGTGTCCTTTCTTTCCATAACTTCCGTCAGGATTATGTATGCTACTGTAACAAGCGACTTTGTTTCCACGAATTCTGCGGTAACCTCATAGCCGCCTGTTTCAAGCTGTGTTTTAAGCTCGGTTATGCGGGCAAGACCCTTTTCAGCCTCCTCGTAATCGGGGTGGATGAAGTAGGACTTCTGCATTATATGCCGCACCTCTGTCTTTATTCCCTTGGGGAGAGGCAGTCCGTCAGGGTCGGACATGCTGTATTCCACATCGGAGCGGTCGTCGCTTATCTTATTTGCGTTGATATCCTCTGCGATAAGGCGGGAGAATACCAGTGCCTCCAGCAGTGAGTTACTTGCAAGTCTGTTCTTTCCGTGAACACCTGTGTGGGAACATTCGCCTGCGGCGTACAGACCCTTGATGTTTGTAGCACCCTTGCCGTCAACGTTTATTCCGCCCATAAGGTAGTGCTGACAGGGGTAGATGGGGATAGGACCCTTGGTCATATCATAGCCCTTTTCAAGCACCTTGTTGTATATCATAGGGAAGTGACCCTTTACAAACTCGGGGTCCTTGTAGGAGATATCCAGCCAGAATTCATCGCTGCCTGTCAGCTTCTGCTCCTCCATCATGCATTTGGAAACCACGTCACGGGGAGCAAGCTCCTTGCGCTCAGGCTCGTACTTGTGCATGAAGCGCTCCTTGTTGCAGTTGAGGAGATATGCGCCCTCTCCGCGTACCGCTTCGGATATGAGGAAGCATTCTCTGTTCTCCTTGTCTGCGTAAGCAGTGGGGTGGAACTGCACATAGCTGAGATTTTTGATCTCCGCACCGAGATTATATGCGAACTGGATGCCATCGCCCGTAGCAATGGCAGAGTTTGTGGTGAAATCGTACACTCTGCCGATACCGCCTGTTGCGAGTATGACC
>JAFSHE010000366.1 GCA_017440445.1 Oscillospiraceae bacterium
ATATGGTAGACAGCCCCACTTTCATAGGTATGCGCCAGCGTGACTTCGTAATGGAGCTTTCCTGCAAGGTAAATGTACTCAGCGGCGAGGGCGGCATCACCATGTACATGACCGAAAACGAGCACTACGAGGTCGCCATCCGAAAGACGGACATCGGCTATGAGTGTGT
Source organism: Oscillospiraceae bacterium (assembly GCA_017440445.1). The sequence goes on from JAFSHE010000366.1 coordinate 170, forward strand.
GCTGAAGCTCAACATCGGCGGAATAAAGCATATTCAGACAGTTATCCCGCTTGACAGCGGCGAGGCAGAGCTAATAGTCCGCTCAGACAACTATAACTACAACTTCTTCATCAAGGAAAACGGTAAGGAAGTCCACCTCGGCTGCGGCGGTACAAAGTACCTTTCCAGCGAAGTGTGCGAGGGCTTCACGGGTGTGATAAACGCACTGTACGCTGTAAACGGAACAGCAGAATTCACTGAATTCCGCTGCGAATACAAATAAATAACGAAAAGGCTCTCCGTCTTGTACCTCTCGGAGAGCCTTTGTTATTACAAAAAACATCCCGCCTTATTAAGACGGGATGTAAAACCGCCGAAAAAGTCCTTACGGACTGTTCCGCCGAAACATCCGCACTGCCCGCACTCGTTGACGGCTACGCTGTCAACTCGCACAGTTGTGCGGATATAAGAGTTTTTTGGCGTGGCAAAGCCACACCAAAAAAAGATATCAAATATGCCCGCATAGCGGGCATATAAAATTATTCGATAAACCAGCATCCCGCCTTATTATGACGGGATGTGATACTTTATAAAGATATTACTTCTTGAACACGATGAACTGAAGTGTTCCGAAGGAATACTCAAGCGCAACGGAAAGACCGTTCATCAGACCGATAGCAGCATTGGTCTCTGCCTCCTGAGGAGTAAGGTCAAGCTCTATTCCGCTGGTGTTGGACAGATTTACTGCAAAAAGTCCGTTCTGGAGATTAAGGAACTCGCCCACGCATGCCTCTACGAACTCGTCAACAGCCTCGAACAGACCGAACTCGTCAAGATCGCTGTCCTCTTCATCGCTGGAATCAACAGCGTATCTGGATGCGAGCGCTGTGAAAGCCTTTTCGTCACCGCCGATAGCTGTATAAGCGCCGATCTTGCCTGTCAGCGACTGAGAGCAGAGGTAATCACACTTGATAACAGTGTTCTTCGTGCAGCCTGCAAATACGAAGTCATCGCCTATGAAACGGATAGCGTTTCTTGTAAGCAGCATGATGTAATTAACATAGAAATCCCTGTCGGGATCGCTGTTAAGGTCAAATATCCTTGCGAGGTCGTCAGCAAGAGCCTTGTCACCCTCGTCGCCTGTGCCGTCAAAGGATGCATTCTCCTTGTACTCAGCAAGCGCCTCGGCAAACTGCTGATTGGTTATGTAGCCAAGATCGATAAGAGCCTGTCCGAGGACAACGTTAGCTGTCTTCTGCTTGGAAAGAAGCTCCTCCACCTGAGCATGCGTCAGGAAGCCCATCATAACAGCGATATCACCGATGCGCATATCCCTGCTCTTCTGCTCCTCATGAACAGCCTCTACCTGACCCGCATCCATATAACCCGCATCGATAGCGAGCGCACCGAGTCTTGCATGTGTGCTGGACATAGCGTCAAGCGCTGTTCTGAGCTGCTCCGCTGTTATTATCCCTTTATTTAACAGGTAATGTCCGAATAATTGTGTAAACATCTATATAATTCCCTTTCGATTATTTTTCAGCGACCTTTGCAAGTATCTTATTTACGTCATCCTCACGCAGGGGCTTCTGCAGGAACTCATACGCACCTGCCTTTATTGCGCTTACAAGATGGCTCTGTGTACCTATGGTGGAAGCCATAACTACCTTTGCGTCAGCGTCAAACGCCTTGATATCGACCAGTGCATCAAGACCGGTCTTGAGAGGCATTACGATATCCATAAATACAACATCGGGCTTCTCGGCTTTATAGGTCTCAACTGCCTGAACGCCGTCCTTTGCCTCTAAAATTGCAGTGATACCGGCCTTCTTGAGTGTATCGCTGAGCTTTTTTCTGACGAGAATAGAGTCGTCGCAAATTAATACCTTGAGCTCTGAAATATTCATCTTGATTTCCTTTCATACCGACTTCGTCGGAATATATATTATTACCATATCATTATACTATATCAGTTAAAAAAATACAATAGCAAACTGGCATTTTCGTGCATAAAAGCCAACACATATCTGATTTTATATGCATTTTGCACAAAACAAAATGATCTGTTCACGCTTTATTTCGTTTTGCTTGTCGATCTATTTCCATCTGTAAATATTAACGCCCCAAGAAGTATATATACTTCTCAGGGCTGTTCTCTTATCTTATCCATTAGACTTCAAAAAAGACTGAATACAGAGGTGTTAACACATTTATCACTTTTTTACCCGTTTAAAATATTCCTCACGTATCCGTACCCATTCCTTTTTATTATAATGCTCTATCATGGCCTTTGCGCCCTCGACAAGCTGCTCGTCAATCAACAGATTTCGGTCACCCCTGCCCACATACTTGAAACGAAGGAAATCAAGAGTGGACACCATAAAACGGTAAGCAAGAATACACCTTCCATAATCGGACTTTTCTGTTTCAACGAGCGGGACATATTTATTGGAATACAATCTTAATATCTGTGTGCTTTTCGGGTCCCAGCCTGTACTTCTCTTGGGACAGCCTGTTATATTCTCTATACTGAATACGAATGCATAAACCGCAAAGAACACTCCGTTAAGCTCTCCGTAATAATCATCAACGGAATAAAGCCTGCCTTCATCGGCATATTCCGTAGCTTCATACAGAAAGCTCTCAACGAATGCGGAAAACAGATAATCACTAAACCTTAATTTGGCACTTTCTGACCAAAACATGATAGGATGACAGCTGATACGACTGTTAATATGCGGAATAATATCTCCAGAATAAACAAGTCCTCTGTAATCGCACAAAAGAGCGCAAATAAAATCCTTTACCTCTGTATGACCGCCGGAAAACAAACGCTCTGCACGCTCACTTTCGTCCTCGGTAAGGTCTCGCAGAGCTATCTTGTTGACCTTACTGTCAAGAAAGCTCTCTGCAATTCCGTAGTCATCGGTAATCTCCATGACTGAAAACGAGGTACGCACTGCATATATCATGTTCAGAAATGCTTTGAACTCGCTTTTCTTCTCATCATCGAAAAGCTCTCCCGAAAGCGGGAAAAACACCTTACAGCAGCCCTCGCACTGCTTTTTCTCGTCGAAAGAGAGGAAGAAGCTTTCGCTGATTCCGTCACCGAAATCCACCGTCATGGACATATTATCGCTGTCAACAGTACAGGTCCAGTTCTTCGTCGCACCCTTCTTTTTGACCTGCTTCTGCATTTTTTCAAAGACCTCCGCAGGAGTCTTTGTGCGCTTAAGCTTCAGCTTATAAAATACAGTATCCTGCTCTCTCATATCCTGCATGATGTAACTCCTCTTTATTCTCAAATACTACATAACAGTTCACCCGAAAAGCCTTCCGATATAGTACGGAGAGGTATTTGTAAATGAAATCGGCGGCAATATTCCCACCAAAACGAGCAGACAACAAAGTGCTATCAGCAGAGCCAGCGCTCCTCCCGTAATTCCCACGATACGGCAGATAAGCTTTCGCTTTGGCGTTGCGGGATTTATCAGACATATCGCAAACAGTGTGATATCAGCCACCGCAACAGCCGCCAATATCATCAATGTCGGGACGAATGCCACTATCACAGGGGTCAGCAGTGCAACAGGAAGATACATCCCCGAGATAAAGCCTAACGTGCGTATCTCCTTGCTTATCGGCAGACGCTTTTTCGGTCTTTTTGGCTCGTCTGAATAGTACATGATGCCGCCCCCTTCTGTTTTCTCTGATAATAAAACAGTTTACAAGCTCATTTTCTGACATTCTGATGTTCTTCACTTTTTGTCAGAGTATACATATCACTTCTTAGGATCTATAAACTCACGATAATCGTACATGTACTGTATTCCCGACCATAGGGTGAGCGCCGCAGAGGCTATCATAAGCACATCGCTGATGATACCCACATAAGCTCCCGTCGGGATAAGCGCCAGGTTATCAGTCAACACGTGAAGCACCAGTATCACTGCGATAGCCACCATAGTAACAGCGGTCTTGACCTTTCCAAGCCAACCTGCTGCGATAACTACCTTCTTTTCGCTGCCCGCTGCCACAAGGCGAACTCCCGAAACAGCGAACTCTCTCACAAGAATAATAACGACCACCCATGAGTAGGTCCATTTCAGCTCTACCATGCATACAAGCGCCGCCGCAACAAGTATCTTATCCGCCAGCGGGTCAAGGAACTTTCCGAAATCGGTTATCATGTTGTATTTACGTGCCACCTTGCCGTCTATCATATCGGTAAGGCTTGCAATTCCGAATACCGCAAGCGCCCACAGATAATTCAGCGGGATAGCGTCTACCGCCATGAACACCACAAATACAGGAACAAGTATCACCCTCATAAGGGTCAGCTTATTTGCTAAATTCATATTGCTTCTCCGATAAGGTTATTGTCGATCACATCAAAAATGCTGATCTTTATGAAGTCGCCCACCTTAAGACCCATCTCCTTAGGTGCGGAGAAATAGATCATTCCGTCTATCTCGGGAGCAAACATAGCGCTTCTTCCGAAGTACAGACCGCCCTCGGCAAGATACTTGTCGTAGCCCTCTACGACTACCTCCATCTCGGTATCGATCATTCCATCGTAAAGCTCCGCAACACGGGTATCCTGCTGCTCCTCAAGGATGTCCTTGCGGTGCTCACGCACATTCTCCTCCACCATATCGGGGAAGGATGCCGCAGGCGTGCCCTCCTCCTCGGAGTAGGAGAAACAGCCCATGCGCTCAAACCTCATATCCTCTGCGAACTCGCCGAGTGCGTTGAACTGCGCCTCGGTCTCGCCGGGGAAGCCAGTGATGAACGTTGTTCTGAGGGTAATTCCGGGGATCTCACGACGGAGCTTTGCAACCAGCTCACGCAGGGACTTCTCATCGCCCTTTCTGTTCATTCTTTTCAGAATCTCGCCGTCGCAGTGCTGCATGGGGATATCAAGATACTTTACTATCTTATCCTGACGCTTCATGCAGGCGATAAGCTCGTCTGTTATCCTCTCGGGATAGCAGTAGAGAAGTCTAATCCACTTAAGTCCGTCTATCTCACAGAGCTTGTCCAGTCGCTCAGGGAGCGCCAGCTTGCCGTAAAGATCAAGACCGTAACGGGTGGTATCCTGTGCGATAACGATAAGCTCCTTAACTCCGTCAGAGGCGAGGAGCTTTGCCTCCTCAACGATATCCTCCATCTTACGGCTTCTGAAGCGGCCTCTTATCTGCGGAATAGCGCAATATGTGCAGCAGTTATCGCAGCCGTCAGCAACACGGAGATATGCATAATGCGGCAGTGTGGAGATGATACGCTTGCCCTCCATGCTGTGGGACTCCTTTTCACCGAAAACATACACCTTTTCGCCGCCGTTTACCTGCTCAAGGATATCGCCTATCCTGCCGTAGTCGGATATTCCCACAACAGCGTCCACCTCGGGGAATTCCTCCACGAACTGCTCACGATATCTCTCGGAAAGGCAGCCTGTCACAACTATGTGCTTTATCGTACCCTCATTCTTCAGGTTGATAAGCTCCATTATCCAGTTTATCGCTTCTTCCTTTGCACTCTGTATAAAGCCGCAGGTATTTACAAGAACTATCTCTGCCATGCCCGGCTCCTGCACGAATGCAAAGCCCTTGTCAGCTATCTTTGCCATCATCTGCTCTGCGTCCACCTGATTTTTCGCACAGCCCAGCGATACTATCGCTACCCTTGTCTTTTTCTCGCCCATTTATTCAAAATCCTCGTTTTCTTCGTAATCCTCGTAATCTTCAAGAAGCCGCTCTATGCAGTGCTTCACCGCATTGTAATCATAGCCTCTCCTTGCAAGCGCCGCTATTGTACGGCGGCGGTCGTCATGATCCTGTATCTTTGCGTAGTATTTACGCTCCAGCAGCTCGGTTATCTCCTCGTATATCTCCTCGTCGGAGAACTCTGCAAGGGTATTCTCCACAAGTTCGGCAGACAGCCCCCTGTGCAGCATCTCATACTTTGCCTTGCGAAGTCCGTAGCGTTTGGTATGTATCAGATAATCAGCAAGCTTCGGCGCATATTCCTCGTCATTTACGTAGCCGTAATCACGCATGGCGTCTGCCGCTTCACGGGCTGCCTCCTCGTTGTAGGTCTGACGCAGCTTTTTATAAAGCTCGTTATAGCAATACTGCTTGGTACCGAGAAGATACAGCGCTCGCTTCTTTGCCTTGCGCCTTGTATCCGCCTGCTGTATCTGCGACAATGCGTCACCCGAAAGCTCCCCGCCCTTGCGCAGCATGAAATCAGACACGACCGTGCTGTTTATGAAGTATGTATGCTCTCCGTCAAGCTCCAGCTTGTAGGTGTCTCCCTTGTAGACGGAAAGCTCAGTTATCTCCATCAGTCAAGGTCCTCGGGAGAGAACTCCGCAAGGTCATCGTCGTCTGCCACAGCAGCCTTTGCGGGAGCAGACTTCTTCTCCTCGGTATCGTCCTCTGCTGTATCCTCGTCCTTATCCGAGAGAAGATCAGTATTCTTTGCGAATATATCACGTATCTTCTTCTCCACCTCGTCACAGATAGTGGGATTATCCAGCAGGTACTGCTTTACCTTATCACGGCCCTGACCAATCTTCATATCGTCATAGCTGAACCAGGAGCCGCTCTTTTTAACGATATCGAACTCAACAGCGGTATCTACTATCTCGCCCATCTTGGATACGCCCTCGCCGTAAAGCATGTCAAACTCAGCGGTCTTGAAGGGCGGTGCTACCTTATTCTTTACTACCTTGCACTTTGTGCGGTTACCGATTATCTCAGCGCCCTCCTTGATAGGCTCGCCGCGGCGCACCTCGATACGTACCGAAGAATAGAACTTCAGCGCACGTCCGCCGGGAGTGGTTTCGGGGTTACCGTACATAACGCCTATCTTCTCTCTTATCTGGTTGATGAAGATAGCTACGCAGTTGGACTTATTGATAACTGAGGTGAGCTTTCTCAGTGCCTGTGACATCAGTCTTGCCTGAACACCAACGTGTGCATCGCCCATATCTCCGTCTATCTCGGCTCTTGTGGTCATAGCCGCAACTGAGTCAAGTACGATTATATCGATAGCGCCCGAGCGCACCAGTGTTTCGATGATCTCAAGTGCCTGCTCGCCTGTATCGGGCTGGGATACCAGCATGTTGTCGATATCAACGCCAAGCTTCTTTGCGTAAACAGGGTCAAGGGCATGCTCAACATCGATGAATGCCGCTGTACCGCCTATCTTCTGAGCCTCCGCCACTGCCTGAAGAGAGATAGTGGTCTTACCCGAGGACTCTGTACCGTATATCTCGATGATACGTCCTCTGGGAAGTCCGCCTATTCCGAGCGCCAGGTCAAGCATCAGTGAGCCAGTGGAGATGCACTCGATATCCATGTGGCGATTTTCGCCCATGAACATGATAGCTCCCGCACCGTAGGTCTTTTCTATCTGCGCCATCGCTGTTTTAAGCGCCTTTTTCTTCTCCTCGGGGTCTACCAGCTTTACAACGGGCTTGACCGCCGCTTTTTTCTTATCCATAGCCATTTTAAGTATCCTCCTGTTTTTTAATTTGAAGTTATATTGTAATTATTACTTAGATATTCCGATAACGGGCAAAGCCTTTCAGGGTCGCCAATAAGAACACCTGATTTCTGTTTCTTATAAATTCTTTCTCAGATAAAATGGTATTTCCATCAAAAGCGATCCTTCGGACTCATTCAGGTTTTCTTCGAAAACATTTGCCAGGCATGCTATAAGCTGACCCAGACTTAAATCGGGACACTCGGTCCTGTGTATGTGGCACAGCACCTCATAAAAGAGAGAGTACCTTTTTATCGGGAGCCTGTTTTCATCAGCCACTCCCAGCATTTTATACAGCTCCGGGATTATTTTGTCATCCTCTATGCTGTACACATGCTGCTGCGCTGCATCACATAAAAATTGTGCAGGAGATTTGTCCTCGCCATACTGCACATGAAGCCTGTATAGCTCAGCGTACAATCCATCCAGCCTGTCAGGCTCCTGCATAATAACACCTGCTTTCTATTTCTTGACCCCATAAACAACACGGTCGTTACTGCAATAGTCCTTCAACACCTGTGCTGTAAGTCCGTTTTCAGTAAATATCCCCGATACCGTCTCGCCCTGTGTTTCGCCTATCTCCACCGCAAACAGACCGCCTTTTTTCAGCTTTTTCGTCCACAGCCGCAGTATCTCACGATAGAAATACAGCCCGTCCTCGCCGCCGAAAAGCGCCATCTCAGGCTCGTAGGTAAGCTCTTTCTGGAGCGTTTTCATCTCCTCAGCCGTAAGGTACGGCGGATTTGAAACGATGATATCGAACATCGGAGCAGCTTCAACGACATTCTCATCCAGCACATCTGCAAGCTGTGCTTCCACACTGCCCAACATATTGCCACGGTTTTTCTCAATGTTGCGCCTGAGATACTCCATAGCTTTTTCAGACTTTTCATAGCAGTGCATCTGCGTTTTGTACAGACGGCTAAGCGCAATTCCTATACATCCGCTGCCCGAGCAGAGGTCCGCACAGACCTGTCCGTCTTTAAGATAGTTATCTGTTACAAGCTCCACAAGAGTTTCGGTGTCCTGACGTGGAATAAGCACGCCCTCGCCCACCTCAAAGGTAAGCCCGTAGAAGTCCCATTCACCGAAGATGTACTGGAGCGGCTCGCCATTCAGGCGGCGCAAAGCGATCTCCTGTGCGCAGGCAGCCTGCTCGTCAGTTACCTCAGCGTCAGGGTCACGCAAAACAGTAAACCTGTAATCAGCGCCTGTTGCCTGACTTACTATAAGCTGCGCCTCATACCTTGCTTCAAAGGCATCGTTGCCGCTTTTACCGTCACACAGCTTTGCCTCTATATTATCGTACAGCGCTTTAAGCTTTACCAATTGTCGTCCTCTCCCTCCTTGGGAAGCACGGGCTTCAGCGCTGCAATAGCTATCTCTATCTGGGACTCGTCAGGCTCTCTTGTGGTGAGCCTCTGCATCCACAGACCGGGGGCTGACATTATCCTTGTGAAGATATTTGTATGTCTGCCCGCAATTCTTATAAGCTCATAGGCTATTCCCACGACAAGCGGCAGCAGCAGAAGCTTTATAGCAACTCTTGCAAGAGAGGCAAGCAGTGTATTCTCGATGCCAAACCACTCCGCAGGATTTATCGGCACTATCGTATACACAAGTATGCTGACAAGCAGCGACAGGATGATAAAGCTCGTGCCGCAGCGGGGATGAAATCTTGTGTGCTTCTTCACGTTTTCGGGAGTAAGCTCCTCACCTGCCTCGTAGCAGGCGATGGTCTTGTGCTCTGCACCGTGATACTCGTAGGTGCGGCGGATGTCCTTCATCTGTGCTACGACAGCCATATATCCCACGAAAAGTATCATTCTCAGCACGCCCTCAAAGGTAGACTGCCACATGGATATATCCAGCGGCTCACGGACAGCGGATAACGGATCACCGTTTGCAGGAACAAGCGGCATCAGCGTTTCTATCCAGTCGAAAAGCGCTGTGGGTACAAATGCAAACAGGAACACGGCAAGCGCCACGCCTATTACCATAGCGATAGCCATGATAACTCCTGTCAGCTTGTCGCCAAGCTTTTCATCAAGCCATTTCTCGAATTTAGAGGGTTCTTCCTCCTCTTCCTCGTCAAGCATTCCGCTTTTCTCGGCTGACTTCATCATAAGGCGGTAGCCCTCGGTCATAGAGGTCACGAAATTGATACTTCCTCTGATAAACGGTGCTTTGTTGTACCATTTCGGTGTTCCGTTTGACCATTCCTCAACGTCTATTCCGCCGTCCTTCATACGCACAGCCATCGCTGAGGATGAAACACCCTTCATCATTATGCCCTCGATAAGCGCCTGTCCGCCTATCTTCGTCTTTTTACAGCAGTTCTCCTTTTTATTGCTCATTTGCACTGTTCCTTTCCTTCTTTTGCATGAGCGGCAGTGTTATCGTCACTGTTGTTCCCACATTAAGCTCGCTTTGTATATCAAGCTCGCCGCCGTGCATGGAGATTATCTCGTCCGCTACGGCAAGTCCTATTCCCGAGCCACGCCTTGTACTGTTAGCCTTATAGAACTTCGCCTTTACCTTCGGCAGGTCGGATGCCGCAATACCGCAGCCCGTATCCTTTACGATGATATGAAGCTCCTCGTCCGTGCGCTCGGCTGCGATATCTATCCTGCCGCCTGCGTCCGTGTATTTCAGCGCATTGTCTATAACATTTATGAACACCTGACGAAGCCTGTTCTTATCGCCGTAAACAACGCACAGAAACTCAGGCTCATTATAGGTGATGGTCTTGTTCTCCTTGCCTGCCTTGTCGTAATAGATAAGCAGCGCATCGTCAAGCTCCGCAAGGATGTCGGTATTTGCCATCTGCAAGGTGAACTTTCCGTTCTGTATACGTGAGAAGTCCAGCAGCTCCTCCACCATTCCCTCAAGGCGCTCGGTCTCGCCCGTTATAACCTTCATGCCCTTTTTGAACGTTTCCTCATCATAGCCGAGGGCAAGTGTCTCGCTCCAGCCCTTTATAGCAGTAAGAGGTGTTCTCAGCTCATGTGATACGGAGGATATGAAGTCATTCTTTATCGACTCGGAATTCTCCAGCTCGTCCGCCATGTCGTTGAATACACGGGAAAGCTCGCCTATCTCGTCATTGTTCTTTATAGCGATACGCTCGGAGAAATCGCCCTTTGCAAGCTTCTTGGCGGTGCCGCTTATCTCCACAAGCGGTACGCATATCGACTTTACGAAATAAAGTCCCGTAAATACCACGATAAGGATTATCACAGCACTTATGGTTATCGCCACAAGCATGATTCCCGAAAGCTGTCTGTCTATTCCGCTCATCGAGGTGACAAACCTCAGCGCATTATAGGTGCTGCTGGGCTGGGCTATCTTTACGGTTACTGCAAGTATCTTCTCGCCGCCATCCATGCCGACGAATACGCCCACACCGTCATCCGATTTGAGAGCTGACTCGTAATCGGGCATATTGTAGCTGCTGTCGGGAGAAAATCCACTGGAGGAAAGAGTGACCTGTCCGTTTTTGTTTACGGACATCATCTCCATCTGGTCCTTTTTCTCGAAGTTCTCTATTACCTCTCTTATCTCGGAGGAGTAATTGACTGCAAGGTCCTCATACAGCCTTGAAAGAATGGTGGCTGTGGCATTAGCCTCAGATACCACGTAATTCTCCGCCGAGCCGTAATAGTACTGCCGTGTGAAATAGTAGATACATATATTCGCCACCACCAGCAGTATACCGACAACGCTCAGCATATTGGTCATCCAGCGCCACGCTATCGAGCGACGCACCGAAACATTTCTGTCTGTTCTTTTTCCCATGACTTAGTTATTCCACTTATAGCCGAAGCCCCATATCGTCTGTATGTATTTCGGGTTGGAGGGGTCCTCCTCTATCTTCATGCGCAGACGGCGGATGTTTACATCCACCACCTTATCGTCACCGAAGTACGCATCGCCCCAGATATGGCGCAGTATCGTCTTTCTGTCAAGAGCAGTGTTGCTGTTTTTCATCAGATACTCCATAATGTGATACTCCACCTGAGTAAGTTCTATAAGCTCGCCGTCCTTTGAAACAGTACGGCTCTGATGGTCCAGCAGAAACGGACCCGAAACAATATTCTTCGCTTCCTCACGGGGAGTGTGGTTTACATTCACACGACGGTAGATAGCATCCACTCTCGCAACCAGCTCACTGGGAGAGAAGGGCTTTGTCACATAATCGTCTGCGCCTATCATAAGGCAGTTTACCTTGTCCATCTCCTGACTTTTCGCAGAAAGCATTATAATGCCTATCTCGGAGCTTTGCTCCCTTATC
>JAFSHE010000367.1 GCA_017440445.1 Oscillospiraceae bacterium
AAGCAGAGCTTTATGAAGATGTGCAAGGCATTCTGGTGCGGCGCTAATGTAATACGCATCATTATGATAGTCTGCGTAAGTATACTGGCGCTGTGCCTTATCATCGGTGTGGCAGGCGGAGCGGCAGACAGCGGAATGGAGGAATTCAGTACTGCAGGAGGAATGATCGGTGTTGCTTCGATGTGCGTGATAGCTACAGGCTATATCATTGCGCTGGGCTTTGGAGCAAAGATATTCAAGACCCTCAGGGACGGAGAAACGCCGTTCCGCTATGACATAGCTGATAAGCTGAAGGGCGCAGGCTATGTGATGATGGTGACAGGCGGTCTTGGATTTGTGCTTAATGTTGTTATACAGTGCCTGAAAGCAAACGGTGTTGAGGGTATAGGAACGGCTATAGAGCTTCCCGATCTCATTCCTTTTGTGTTCGGCTCTTTCCTTGTGGCGCTTGCGTATGTGTTCAACTACGGCTGCAAGCTGCAACAGGAATCGGATGAAACTCTGTAAGAAAGGGGGATGTATTATGAAAAAACTTACATCAAAAGAAACTGTACGTCGTATGAGCCTTATTGCAACGGTGGTGCTGGCTCTTTATCTTCTCTCTCCGCTGTATGACTTCGTAAGAGGCTTTATCATAGGCTGGAACTCGGTGGATGTGGCTTCCTCGGGCGTGGGTGTTGTGGCAGGAATACAGTCGCTGCTGATACTGGTGCTGGCTGTGATACTGATAGTGAATGCTTTCAGACTGCTCGGCAGCCTGCGAAAGGACGAAACTCCTTTCACAGAGGCAAACGGCAGATATATAAGAAATATATCCTTTGTGCTGATAGCGATAGAGCCAATAACCATCCTCTGCAACATAATATCCAATGCGCTGAACAAGAATATCTCGGTGGTGATGTCCTTTGGCGGAATGATGCTTGCGGCAGGCTTTGTGATGTACTGCATATCCCTTGCGTTCCGCTATGGCTGTGAGCTGCAGCAGGAATCTGACGAGACTCTGTAAAGGCGGTGCGGTATGGCTATAATTCTGAGACTTGACAGAGTGATGGCGGACAGGAAGATGTCGCTCAACGAGCTTTCCGAAAAGGTGGGAGTTGCCAATGTCAACCTCTCCAAAATGAAGACGGGCAAGGTGAGCGCAATACGCTTTTCCACTCTGAATGCAATATGCAAGGTGCTGAAGTGTCAGCCTGGGGATATCCTCGAATACGAGGAGAGCGAGGACGAGGAAAATGAAGCAGATAGCTAAGTGCGTGCTGTGACGAATTCTCTTAATCTTTTGCTGATATGGTGCAGAAAGAAAAAATAACATTCAGACCCGTGCAGGATATGTACGGGTCTTTGCTGTATGAAAATGAAATTTGTTCTTGACTTTTTGTGAGGTATATATTATCATAGTGTTATAAAAGTTCCCATTTCGTTTGCATTGGGAACATATCGGACGGGAGGTAAACATGCAGTTTCACGAAAAATTGTTATCGCTGAGAAAGCGGTATTCCGTTTCCCAGACGGAGCTTGCCGACGCTGTCGGGGT
>JAFSHE010000368.1 GCA_017440445.1 Oscillospiraceae bacterium
ATTATATAATAGCACAAATTACAGAAAATTTCATTTCCTGTGTTGCGGAATTTTTGGTGTGTGGTTTTTTTAGAGAATATTAGCAATTTCATCTTTCATCATTTTTCGCTAGCTTTGAACACAACTCAACACCACCCGAGCCGATACACCATCGGCTCTGTTTTTATGCGAAATTGGTGGCAACAGGGTGGCAAATCGATGTTTTAGAGCATTTTCGGAGATGGACTAATTTTGAGATTGGCTCAACCAAGCCGTTTGTAAGAGGTCGGATTTTGGCGGTTAACTGGCTTATCTGCCCCAAGAGTGCACCTGTGGCTGTATCCAAGACAGACAACGTGAAGATAATCACACCTGAGCTGAATCAGTTTGCAGACGCTTGGGATGTGGATTACCGCAAGTATCACGATCTGTTCGTTCCCGAGAATAAGAGAGCCGCAATTGCGGTTTCTGTATCTGAGTAATATCTGCCTGACAGATATCATTTCTTGAAGATGAGCGGTGCGCATTGCGTACCGCTTTTCGGGAGGGAGGAGAACAGATATGATAATTACAGCTGAAGAATACCGCAGCATGGGTTTTACAGCGGAGGATGATACGGTCCTTGAAAGCTGCTTACAGAGGGCAGAATATACGCTCTGCGGGCTTACCGAGGGCAGGATAGAGGCGGCACTTGCAGCCGGCGGAAAGGCTGCCGAATATGTAAAGCAGGCAGCGGCATTCCAGACCTGTAAGCTTATAAGGGAGGAAGAAAGCATCGGTGCTTCGGAGAAGGTCACTATCGGTGATTATTCCTATTCCGTTGACGGGAATGCCGATAGCGATGAAACTTCCTTTGATATGAGCATGCAGGCCATCCGACTCCTGAGAGCGGCAGGCTGCTTATTCGGCGGCAGGGAGGTGCGCTGATGGATATCAGACCTATCCCGAGGAAGCTGCTTTGCGACAGCGTTTTGCTGTCAGTACCCGCTGCGGATGGTTATTCTGTTACAGAGATTTCATCTGTCAGAGTGGTTTGCGGCTCAAAGCTGAAGGGTTATGCGGATTCCTCAATGAAGGAGATGTCGGAGCTTATCGTCTATTACGACTGCGTGAATTCTGTTCCCGCAGATGTGAAATTTTCGGCGGGAATGTCGCTGATATTCCACGACAGACGTTATGAGATACTTTCGGCAGAGGAATTCAGCGGAGAAGCACCGCATCATATCCGAATAACGGCACGTGCAGTCTGAAACTGCTATGCACAATAACGGCCGCCGCATGGCTTATGCTGTGCGGCGGCTTTTGTAAGGAGGAATAACATGTCCGAAAATAATAAGGTCAGGGCGACCAAAAACGGCAGCGGAATGTCCGCAGCGGAGGAAAGCTACAGGATGGCAAAGCTGCTGCGCACGGGAAACAGGGAGCTTGAGCGGCAGCTCAATTCCAAAAAGACAAAGCGTGTGCGCTGACGGAGGTGTGAGATGACCATTTATATCAATGATACGGCGTTTGACAAGGTGACGGAGTTATCTACTGACAGGACCACACGTCGTACCGAGATCAACTACAACACGCAGGGCGATATGCTTATCGACCTTGTAAACAGAAAATACAGACTTAGGGTGGTGTTCGGGCTTCTTACAGAGGCTGAGATAGCTGCGCTTCGCAGGATCACCTCTGAGATATTCGTGACGGTGCGTTTTCCCTCGCCCGAGGGTGACCAGACCGAGGCAGTATTTCATGTTTCCGAGGAGCCTGCACCGTGCGTTACCGAGGTCAACGGAGTGCGCATGTACGGCGGGACAGTGCTTACCATGCTTGAAAGATGAGGTGATATTCCATGGTGGAGGTATCAGATAAGTTCAAACAGCTTGCCTGTGAAAACGGGCGCAGGGTGTGGTGCAGGATAATCGCTGACGGAGAGGAATTCCTTGACGACAGGGTGCTGGAATTCTCCTTTGACGATGTCACACATCCCGACTGGTATACGATAGGCACTGCCTGTGCAAACAGATTTCACTTCAGGGCGAGAGCGGATATTACTCTTTCGGTCGGAGCGCAGGTGCGCCCTTACGTCAGCTTTGACGGAGAGGAATGGTGTCCGCTGGGAGTATTCTACATCTCCCGCAGATATGTACGTGGAAAGGTGATAAGCGTCACCGCCTACGACAGGATGTACGGACTGGATATGGAGTACAGCTTCAGCGGCACGCTGCCGACAGACGCATCCTCACTGCTGAAAGCTATCTGCACAGAAAACGAGATAGACGCAGCCGAGTACGGTCATGCATATCCCATTGACAGCCTGCCGCAGCAGCCCTGTACCGTAAGGGATATGATAGGCTACATCGCAGCCCTTAACAGAGCCTGTGCGAAATTTGGCAGGGACGGCACGTTACAGCTTAAGCGATGCAACGAGCAGGATTATTTCATCTATGACAGAAACTGCATGGATATCCGCAGAGATATGGAGCCGTCCCATGTGACCTGCATAAAGGCTCAGACGGAAAACGGCGAGATAGTTTCGGGAAGTGGCTCGGAGCTTAACACGCTGGAGGTGTACGATCCGCTCATGAAGCAGTATATAGCGGACAGTATGTGCGGTATATACAAGGCATTTTCGTTCTACGGTGCGGATGTGGAGATGCAGGGCATGCCTTTCCTTGAATCGGGAGAGGCGGTGTATCTCGTGGAGGGCAGGCAGTTCTATCCCATCATCATAAGCGAGGTGGAGTATTACTACAACGGCGGACTTACAGCCACTCTGTATTCCAGAAACAAGACCCGTGTTGACGCAGTGGTGCATGAGGATGACCTTGAAGAGGCACTGGATCAGATCACCGCATCGCTTCAGGCGATATGCATGAAGCAGGAGAATACCGAGGAGATCACAGTGGGAGCAGAGCCTGTTATCATCGCAGGTTTCACGTTCAGTTCAAAGACAGCGGGCTTTGCGGAGCTTGCAGCAGATATCACGCTTGCAGGCGGCACGGCGGAAAGGATAAGCTTCAATGTTGTGGTAAACGGCGCAGACAGCGGACGTGTGATAGCACATTCTCCCACAGCGGGCGATAACCTGCTTCATGTGTATCAGCTTGAGCCGCAGCTATCCGCAGGAGAGAACAGGATATATCTTGCGGTCAGTGCCGATGGCGGAGAGGCGGTCATCCCCGCAAAGGGGCTTTCCGCAGGACTTGTGGTGCATGGAAGTGCATTTACAGCGACCTCCGACCCGAAGGACAAGCTGACTTTCTTTGAGATAACAGAGCCTGTACGCACAGACTACTCTAAATTCAGGATGGCTGCTGCGACGGACAGCGCACAGCTTTTGAGCTAAAGGAGGTATACAGATGAAAGGAAAGGCGACCATTACCCTTACAGATGCGAAAACAGGCGAGGTGCTCTGCCGCAGGGAGGAGCATAACCTTGTCACAAACGCAATAAATAATATTTTCGACCCCTGCGGATATGCGATGCTGCACCGCTTTGATATCTCAATGCTGTTCAGTGGCGGACTTCCGCTGTGGAAGAATCTGATAGGCGGTATCATGCTGCTAGGCAACAACGTTACAGAGGATGCAGACAACATTCTTCTCGGAGAGGACACTGTTCCCGTAGGCACTGCGGGCAGCGAGTATTCAGGCGACAATATCTACCGTGGAACCCTTAATCTCAATGAAAGCTACGCTACGGAAAACGGCTATCATTTCACCTGGGATTTCGGTACGGACAAGGCAAACGGCGTGATAAAGTGTGTGGCACTCACAAGCAAGGCGTTCGGTGATGCGGGATTTCATTCCGATGCTGATGAGGAGGACGGCAGCTTTCTTATCGACCCCGTGTATATGGGGCTGACATACAGCGAGCCTACCGCAGTTTTCGAGTACGGACAGGGACAGTATCTCGGTACGTTCGAGCCGCGCACACATCTTTTTGTGGAGCTTAACAGCAGCGGTCAGCTTGAATTCAGACGATACAAGAGCATAGACCCATCTGCGATACGCATTAACGACAGCGTGGGATTTTCGGGCATGACAAAGCTCAGCGAGCCGATATCGGTAACTACCGTCACACCTGCGACAGAGATATTCTTCGATAACCGCTTCTTCCTCGACCCTGAGGAGAGGGTGGTATACTGGTTTGGCGCAACGGAGGAGGTATCCGATACCTCGATGCGTGTGACCTATACGGGAATAAGCGTGGATACGCTTCAGACAGTGGTGACGAACAGCATTGTCATCCCGAAGAACTGCGAGAATTATTTCATCGGCGCAGTGTGGAGAGGTCATCTGTACTATCTAACACCTGACGGCTTGTGCGAGTTCGGAATGGACGGAAGTCTTATTGCGCAGTATGACGCTCCCTTTGCGGAGTCTACACTGCTTTTCGTGCTGAATGGCTGTCTGATGTCGCAGTCACCCAACGGTCATATCTACTGCTATTCATGGGGAGAAACCACATCCACTGCGCTTACGATGTCCCAGCATGCCGCACCGAATGTGGATATCCATGCGCCGTATGCGGCGGTCAGCAGAAGAAGCTCCCACATGGCGGGGGATTCCTCCAGAAAGATCAAGGCTGCCGCTTCGATAATCAGCAGCTATATGGCGACGATAAACAATCTGTCACAGCCGATTGAAAAGACCTCGGCGCAGACACTGAAGATATCCTACGATATCACAAATTAATGAGGAATTATTGTGCGGCTGCGCCGTAACGCAGCAGATTGCAGCGCAGCGGCATCTAGATCTGTCCGCGAAGCGGACACCTTAATTCCTAATTTCTCACTCCTCATTCCTAATTAATTTGAAACGCTTCACGTTTCAAATTCCCATCTACAGAATAGAACGGACGGCATTCTGCCGTCCGTTTTTCTTATTTTTGCAGTTTTTCAAGAATTCTGTCCAGCGTTTCGGGTGAGGGCTGCTCCATGCTTTCACGGAGCGCCTGCTCAACGTCGTTCTTCGTGAGAGCCGCCGATGCGGTGGCTGTTCCGTCGGCGGATATCCTTGCCCTGTTCCTGCGGATAAGGATTATCGCTCCTGCTGTCACTGTAAGAGCTATCGCGGCGCTAAGTGCTATTATAAGCACCGTGCGGGAGTTATCGGGCTTTTCGGGAATTGTGACCGCTCCTGTTGTGGGAGCGCCCATTCCTGCGTCAAATACGGGAGCAGAGCCTTCGGGCTGCACGCCCGCTGTTCCCCCGGAGTACAGAAGCTCGCCGCTGCTGCTGTCGCAGAGGAATACCAGTGCGAAATATCTGTCGCCGAGCTTTTCAAGATACTCCTGCTCCTTTCCCTCGGGAGCGTAGATGTATATCCGTCCGCAGTCATTTGCCATACTGACGTATGCCTCGGGGAATTCCTTTCGCATCTCCTCGTACACCTCGGTGCGGTAGCTATGGCTGAACATATCCTGCGCAAAGGAGATATAGCAGTATTCGGATGCAGTTTCAAGCACTGAATTCCTGTTCTCCTCGGAGAGGTCTGTAAGACCTACCTCGTATTCAATGTACATCTCGCCGTCCTCGCCCATGAACTTGTCATAGCCATAGACGTATGAGATGAATTCGGGATAGCCGTTGTGGTGATAGTAGTATTCAAGATTGTTGTGCTCGCCTCTGCCCTGAACTCCCTGCGGCTCGTGTTCAGGGATGATAAGGTCAGCGGATTGGGATGGAGCATCCTCGGACGGAGCTTCTCCGTAGGGTTCGGCGGTGCTTGTCATGCTGCCGCCAGGCTCGGGGAGCGCTAATGCGCCACTATAATATGCGCCGTCCATAGTGGGGTCTGCGGTAGTAGTCGGAGCGGCTGCATAAGCACTTGCTCCTGTAATAAGCGATGCACACAGCACCGCTGTAAAAAACAGTTTATTTTTCATGATATGACCTCCTTCGGTCAGCTTTCACTGTCGGAAAGCAGCTTTCTCAGCCGTGATATCGCCCTGTTGTATCTCCACAGCACCGTGCCTGTGGGAGAGCCAGTTACCTCGGCTATCTCACGGAATTTCAGTCCACCGTAAATGTGCAGGGAAATTATACTGCGCTCCGCTTCGGACAGCGAAGAAAGCGCTTCGGTCACGTCGGAGTGGTCCTCTCTCTGCGGAGCGGCAAGCTCTGCGATATCGTCGATGTCCTCATGCTCGTGCTGCGCCCTCAGCATATCCAGCGCCCTGTTGTGCGCTATGCGGAATATGTAGGCACGGAGCTTTTCAATATGTTCTGCGGGCGGAGCGCTGTACAGCTTAAGAAATACCTCCTGTACCGTGTCCTCCGCAAGTGTACGGCTCTGCGTTATCCTGAGCGCTATCGTGTATACGGGTGCGGAAAGCCCGTTGTATATCTCCTCGAAAGCAGATAGATCGCCGTTTTTCATTCTGTTAAGTAGTTTTCGGAGCTCCTCGTCTGTCATGCTGTCATCTCCTTTCATAAGCTATAACGCACAAAATATGCGTTTTTATTGGCGGTATCTTAAAAATTTTACAAAACACTTGCAAACGGGCGAAAAGTGATATATAATATTAATATATACGTGCTTATTTCTTTCCGCTGTTGTGGCGGGTCGATCATATTATATCATGACTGCAGAGCGAAAGCTCCGCAAGGCGGCGACAGTCGCCGTCTGCGTTTACGCAGACATAGTCATGCTTCAATAAAAACAGCGCAATTGCCGTCAGGCAATTGAAGCGAGCTGTTTTTATTATATCACTTTTTGAAAGGACTGTGTGTAATGCTCAACGAAAAAGTTACTATCTCCGTATGCGGTTCCTCTTACCGACTTAAGACCGATAACGCAAAGCAGCTTATCAGTGATGCGGGCGAGGTGGAAAAGCGTATCTCGGAGTACTGTCGCAATATCGATTATATAGAAAAGGCTGACGCAGCAGTGTTCACATCTCTCGACCTTATGACAGAGATACATATCCTCAGCAGCGAGTGCAGCAGGCTGGAGCTGGAAAACAAGGACCTTATAAGGGTTGCGGAGCAGGGTGCAGGCGCCATAGAGGAAAATGCTTCCCTCAGGGCTGCCAATGCCGAGCTTAAAAAGGAAAACGACGAGCTTGCGGAGCTGAGAAAGAAGATAGAGGTACTGGAGCAGAAGAACCTGCTTCTGACAGAGGATATAAAGGCTGAGCAGGAGCGCTCTGCCGCTGCCGCAAAGGCCGAGAAGGAGGCAGAGGGCCTCAGAAAGCAGCTCAGCAGCCTTGAGGAGCGCAACTCCCGTCTTGTTTCCGAGGCGAAGGAGAATGCCTCAAAGCTCAGCGAGAGCGAAAAGAAGATAAACGAGCTTACAAAGGACAACGCAAAGCTCAAGAAGGATGCGGACGAGGCTGAAAAGCTGATGGAGGAGAACATCCGTCTGTCTGACGAGATAAAGAGTGCGGGCAAGAATACCGAGGTGCAGAAGCGTGCCGAGGAGCGCATAAAGGCTCTTGAGGCGGAGAATGCAAAGCTGAAGTCAGACTGTGACAAGTCCGACGCTGACAGCAAGGCGCTTGGCGACAGGATAACAGAGCTTAACGGCAGGATAAAGAACTACGAGGACGCATGCTCTGATGCGGCTATGAGGACCTCTGCGCTCACCAAGGAGAATGAGGAGCTTAAAGCGGCAAAGGAAAAGCTGGAGCAGGATGCCGAGGACGCAAAGAAGCAGCTCCGCAGCAGCGCCGACAAGGTGACAGAGCTAAGTGAAAAGGCAGATAAGCTTGAGGAGCTTATGGTGAAATTCTCCCAGACGGAGAGCGAGAATATTGCGCTTAAGGCAATAAGCGACAGCGTAAAGGATACTGCGGACAAGCTTGCTGCGCTTGAAAAGGAGTGCGAGGAGCTTCGCAAAAAGGCTGCGGATACAGAAAAGGAGAACAAGGAGCTTAAGCGCACCAACACCTCCCTTAACAAGCAGCTTAACGAAATGCTGGAGGACGGACAGCTTACATTATGAGTGAGATATTATCTCCATGCGGCAGCATGGAAAGCCTTGCGGCTGCGCTCAATACGGGCGCAGGCGCAGTATATGCAGGTATGAAACAGTTTTCGGCGCGTAAAAACGCCGAAAATTTTTCTGTGGAGGAGCTTAAACAGGCGTGCGACGAGTGCCATCGCCGTGGCGTGAAGCTGTATGTTACATTGAATACGCTGATATTCGACAGCGAAACGGAGGAGTTTATATCCTGCGTTAAGCAGGCGGCGCAGTGCGGTGTTGATGGGCTTATCATACAGGATATGGGCGCTGCTGCGTTGGTGCGGCAGGTATGTCCCGAAATGCCGATACATGCCTCCACACAGATGACCCTTAACAGCGTAAGCGGCGTGAAAGCTGCGGAGCAGTGCGGATTTTCCCGTGTGGTGATAGGACGGGAGCTGTCGGGGGAGCAGATACGTCACATCAGGGAGAATACCTCAGCAGAGCTTGAAGTGTTCGTACATGGCGCACTGTGCGTTTCCATAAGCGGTCAGTGCTATATGAGCAGTATCTTCGGCGGCAGGAGCGGCAACAGAGGTCTTTGCGCACAGCCCTGCCGACTGGATTTTACCTGCGGTGAGCGGCATAACGTGATCTCGCTGAAGGACAGCTCACTTGTGGAGCATCTTCCGGAGCTTCGGGAGATGGGTATTTCCTCCTTCAAGATTGAGGGCAGGATGAAGCGCCCCGAATATGTTGCGTGCGCAACGGACGCATGCTATAAGTCGCTTGCGGGCATGGAATACGACCGTGGTCGTCTTGGAGATATATTCTCCCGTGGCGGACTTACAGACAGCTATTATACGGGTACTATCGCAGACATGCAGGGAATACGTACAAAAGAGAATGTGGACAACTCCGCAAAGGCGCTCAGTGGCATAAAGGCTCTGTACAAGGATGAATTGCCCCGCCTTGCGGTGGATATACATGTTACGGCAGAGGCGGGACAGCCTCTTGAGGCCTCGGCAAAATGCGGCAGCGTTTATGCGTCCGTTACGGGCGCAGTGCCTCAGCCTGCGCAGAAGGCGGCGGCAACGGAGGAGAGCATCACCGAGCGCATGGGAAAGCTCGGCGGCACGCAGTTTTATGCGGGAGAGCTTTCCGCAGACGTGGAGGATGGTCTTTTCATCCCTGCGGCGGAGCTTAACGCACTTCGCAGAGGTATCTGCGAGGAGCTTTCAAGACTTATCCTCGAAAAGAACACCCCGAAATACAATATATGCGATATAAAGCCGCTCCCCGAAAGGAAGCGTGTCAATAAAAAGCTTTCCTATCGTGCGGAGGTAGCGGATGCGCAGCAGCTGAAGCAGGCTCTTGCGCTGCCGTTTGAGTGCGTCTACACACCCATGAAGCTGCTGAATGAGCGCACTCCCGACAAGGACAGGATAGCTGTGCTGCCGCCGCTGTTTCTCGGCGACTCTGAGGATGAAGTCCGCAGCCGTCTGCGTGAGCTGAAGAAATTCGGCTTTACAAAGGGAATAGCGCATACGCTGGGACATGCTCAGCTCCTGCGTGAGGAGGGCTTTGACATCCTCGGCGGTTACAGGCTTAATGTTATCAACAGCCGTGCGGCGGATTTCTACGAGAATTTCGGACTCAGCGATATCACGCTTTCTTTCGAGGGTACGGTGCAGCAGCTTTCCGGGATACAGTGCGGCATCCCGAGGGGAATACTCGCCTACGGCAGACTTCCGCTGATGGCTATGAGAAGATGCCCCGTATCAGGCGGAGCGCCCTGCGGTGCTGAAGTCCCCTGCAACAAAAGCATAAAGGACAGGCGAGGAAACGAGATGCCGATACTCTGCGGCGGAAACTATGTGGAGCTTTTAAATCCCGACCTGCTGATAATGAGCGACAGACAGTGTGCGCTTTCTCAGTTTGATTTCGCACTGCTTAAATTCACCGATGAAAAGGAGCTTGCTCCCGTGCTGGATATGTATCTGAACGATAAAAAGCCCTCGGGCAGCCTTACAAGGGGACTGTATTTCAGAGGAGCAGAGTAAACGGGTTGGCAGCAAAGCCGCCAACGCTGCAATTTTTTCTCCGATTGCCCTTATGGCAATCGGTTTTGCTTCGCAAAAACCGAAAAAATTGCGAACCCGTACTCGCGCTCAATCATTTTTGTGTTTCGTAGGGCAGGTGCTTGCCACTATGGGTGAAACCGCCCTATCATGTTTTAAAGGCGCATGTTTAATGTGATGTTATGATAAAGTACCAAAAAAA
>JAFSHE010000369.1 GCA_017440445.1 Oscillospiraceae bacterium
CTCTGAGCGTTCAAAGTATTATGTTCCTATGGATTGTGCAGAAAGCAAGCTCCGCCCGCTTCTGACTAAGGAGGAGATACTTTCACTTATTGACGGAATGAGAGCCGAGCAGCCTGACTGGGGTGCGGCTGACGAGCGCAGAAAGGACCGTTTTGCAGAGGTGCTTTCAGGCGGCGATTACAGGCTTATTATCAGCATGATGCATACACTGTACCTTGAAAAGCAGCAGCGCACTGCGCAGGGAAAAAAGCTGCTGGCTGTTGACGAAAAAGCGATGAAGGCGGCGGAGTCGCTTATCTATCACGAGTTTGGTTTTGTGCTTGGTATCAAGGAAAACGAGGTAGCGGAATTTATCGCACACCGCCTTGAGGGTAACAAGTAAAATCCATATAAACAGAACATCCCCTGAAAAACAGGGGATGTTCTTATATTTCTTTATTGAACATATAGCCGATGCCTCGCACTGCGACGATATGCTTTGAGTATGGTCCGAGTTTTTTCTTGATGCGATTTATATGCACTGCAACTGTACGGGCGTCAGGCAGCACCTTCCCCCATACGCATGATGTCAGCTCCGCTTTGCAGAATATATGAGAGGGACGTGACATCAGCAGATACAGCAGCTCTATCTCTTTCTGAGGGAGAGTTTCTGTTTTCCCATCGACTGAAACAGTGTAGGACGGCATATCTACCGAGAGTCCATCAAAGTCGATATGAGTTGGGAGCGCGGTATTGAAAGGTTCATCGACGCTTCGTATCATCAGCTGAACTCTTTCCGACAGCTCTGTAATATCGATCGGTTTTGAGATCACATCCCATATCCCGAGCTTCAGAAAGCGCTCTGCTTCAGATATCTCACTCTGCGACAGCATGAGTATCATCGGCGTATTGCCTTTCACCGACAGCTTTTTTATATCTTCTTCGGGAGAGGTAAGCACGTTTTTGCCGAGTATTATCACGGTCGCACGCTCGGCTGAAAGCAGAGCCAGATCGTCTATCCTCGACAGCGTGAAGCTTTCCATGCCGTCCTTTGCAAGATAGTCTGAGATAAGACGTCGCAGCTGTGCGTCCTCGTCTATTATCAGTATTCTTCCGTATGGCATAGAGTTTCTCCTTTTCTGCTGATTATTACGATATCTTCCGCTGAACATTCAAAAAAATCGGTGCGTTTCAGAACGAAACGCACCGACATTGTTTTTCGGACTATCCCGTGAGCCTTATCAGCCGAGGATAACCTCAACCTGATGCTCGCCGCCGTCAAATACGGGGATGATGTTGCCATCGATCGCCTTGCCGTCAACAGTCATGCTCTTAACGCCTGCGCAAACGTGGTCGGGATTCTTTACTGTGATGTTGTAAACAGCGCCTCTGAACAGTCTGGAAGCCTTGAAGCCGTCCCATGCAGCGGGGATGGAGGGGCTGATCTCAAGACCGTTGTACTGGGGCTTAACACCGAGGATGTACTGGGAAACAGCAACAAAGTTCCATGCAGCTGTACCTGTCAGCCAGGAGTTCTTAGCCTCGCCGTGACGCTTAGCGTCCTTACCTGCGATCATCTGAGCGTATACATAAGGCTCGGTTCTGTGCAGATCTGACTTATCTTCACGGAATGCGGGAGCGATCTTGCTGTAATACTCGTAAGCCTTGTCGCCGTGGCCAACGAATGCCTCAGCACAGATTATCCATGCGTTGTTGTGGCAGAATACACCTGCGTTCTCCTTGTAACCGCCGGGGTATGTGGAGATCTCGCCGTACTCGTACTTGTATGTTGTGAAAGCAGGATTGTTGAGTACCATACCATGATCGGAGTTGAGGTACTTGTCGATGCTTTCGAGTGTCTTGATGTCGCAGCCCTGCTCCTTGCCAAGACCTGCAAGAACACACCAGCCCTGAGGCTCGATGAAGATCTTGCCTTCCTCGCACTCCTTGGAGCCGACCTTGTTTCCGTTGTGGTCGTAAGCACGGAGGAACCACTCGCCGTCGTAGCCGTACTTGAGTGTAAGCTCTCTCATCTTTTCGATCTCAGCCTCAGCCTTCTTAGCCTCAGCCTCGTCACCCTTCAGGCGGCACATAGCAGCGTACTCGGGAGCGATAAAGCAGAACATACCTGCGATCATCACGGACTCTGCAACCTGAGAATAGAAGGGAGGATCAGGGAATATATCCTTGTTGTTGTATGTCTGGAAGCTCTCGCCGGGCTTGTTGGAGAAGCAGGAGAGGTTCAGGCAGTCATTCCAGTCAGCACGTCCGCTGAGAGGCAGACCGTGAGGACCAACCTTCTTGACAACGTGGTAGAATGCTCTCTTAACGTGGTCGAGCATTGTATCTGCAAGCTCAGCCTTGTTCTCGTAGGGAACCATCTCGTCCAGGATGGAAACATCACCTGTTTCCTTGATGTATGCGGAAACAGCGAGGATCATCCACAGCGGGTCATCATTGAAGTTGGAGCCAAGCTCGTGGTTACCCATCTTGGTGAGGGGCTGATACTGGTGGTATGCACCGCCGTCCTCGAGCATTGTAGCAGCGAGGTCGATA
>JAFSHE010000370.1 GCA_017440445.1 Oscillospiraceae bacterium
ATCGGACTTACAGGCGATAACATCGATATCGCAGACAATCTGTAATATTAATGGCGGGAGGCACACTCCCGCCGTATTTTTTGGAGGTGAGGGCATGTCGCTTCAGCAGGAGGCAGCAAAGGCTGCCATGATCCGCTGGCTTGCAAACCCCGCAGAGCTTGGACGAGAGCCTAAGAAGATAGAGTGTGCGGGCAGCTTTGAGCTTCACGGGATGATATACTATATCTTCAGGTATAAGAAGTCCCTGCTTGGTAAGTGGCTGCTTGGAGTAAGCGGCGGCTACGAGGCAGGGGAGCTTGAACACTGCGGACATGTTTTCAGCGAGATGCAGGAGTATTCCGCAGAAACGGCACAGCAGCAGGCAATCGAGATGGTGGAGATGCTGCACAGCTACTGGATGGATCAGGCGAGGGCTATAAACACTGAATCCCAGTATTGGCAGAGCTGACATTTTGTTGAAAAAGCTTTCGTAGTTTGTAGTGATAACATAACAGGAAAATTTGTTGTTTTTTAACATAATAATAAAAAATTTTTATAAGAAACATAGAAAACTCATTAATTTTAACCAAAAAATGTTGATTTTAATTCCAGAATGTGATACAATAAGCTGTGTTAAATTCATAAATTTTGCGTTAATTGCGTAAAATGCACAGATAATGGCTGTTGACGTTTCGCAGAGTGTCCGCTCCACGAGTATGTCATGAAGCCATGTATAAACTTAGTCACTGTTAGGTGGTGTAGAATATGGGAAATGCTGCTTCAGAAAAGCTGCTTTCAAAGCTTGCAAAGCTGTACGAGTCGGATAATGATTCTATCCATTTCCTGTGGGATTGCCGAGAAAAGACTGTTGAAACTCTCGGCGGCTCATTTGTTTTCCCTCGGGATACGGGAAATCCGTTTTTCTATATGCAGAAAAGCGGTCTTATCGACCCTGCTTACGAGTCGTTCTATCAGGTGTTCAGCTCAAAGCTTGACGAGGCTGTTATAGGTGGTATCGCTGAGCAGTCGCTATGCGCTGATATAAGGATGAAGTTGTCAGAGGCTGACGAGTTCAGGATGTGCCACATTTACCTTAATCTGCTGAAGGATGACGAGGGCAGGGTGACTGATGTCCATGCAAATATACGTCCTTTTACAAAGCAGGAGGTATTCGACCATGAGGTGCTGTCGGTGTTCACCTCCGACAAGAATCCTGCTATATTCAGCAAGAAGTGCGCCGAGGTAATGGCTCGCGGCAGGGAAGGGCATATTGCATACATCCAGTTTGATGTTGAGCGATTCAAGCTGATAAACGATACTTACAGTACAGAGCGTGGAGATGAGCTGCTGCGCTTCTTCAACGATTCCATGAAGGTGCTGTGTACTGAAAAGCAGCCCTTCTGCCGACTTACTGCCGATGTTTTCATGGTGGTGACGGAGTTTGAGGAGCGGTATGAGCTGCTTCGCTTTGTAAATATGCTTGAGAGCAGGCTGAGCTTCTACAAGGGCATGGAGTATCGTCTTATCTTCGGTATCTACATTGTTGACGACCTTAAGCTTGCTACCCGTCGCTGCGGTGATAATGCTGCCATGGCACGCCAGTCCATCAAGGGCAACGCTATGGAGAACATTTCGTTCTATGAGAATAAGCTGATAAATGTGCTGCACAAGACGCAGGATATAGAGGAAAACATGCACAAGGCTGTGGTAAACGGCGATTTCGTGATGTTCCTTCAGCCGAAGTATTGCATCTCCACACGTAAGATAATCGGTGCGGAGGCGCTTGCACGCTGGATACATCCCGAAAGAGGTATGATATCCCCTGCGGAGTTCATTCCTGTGTTCGAGCAGAACGGCTTTATCATCAAGCTTGACCGTATAATCTGGGAGCTTGCATGCAAGAAGCTGAGATACTGGCTTGACTGCGGAATAAAGCCTGTTCCCATTTCGGTGAACATCTCCCGTGAGTATCTTGCAAATACCGATATAGTTGCGATTATTTCGGAGCTTGTGGCAAAATACAAGATACCCAAGGAGCTTCTGGAGCTTGAGATAACAGAGTCTGTTGAGAATAACAACGTCCGTGATGTGGTGAAGAAGTTCAAGGATTGCGGTTTCACCATGCTGATGGATGATTTCGGCTCGGGCTACTCCTCGCTTAATATGTTGAAATCCACACAGTTTGACGTGCTGAAGATAGACCGTGGCTTCTTCTCTGAGTTCATGGAGAGCGACAGAGGAAGAAAGATAATCTCCCACACCATCTCCATGTCGCAGGATATCGGCCTTGATATCATCGCAGAGGGCGTTGAAACTGACGAGCAGGCAGACTTCCTTTCGGGCTGTGGTTGTGATGCGGCACAGGGCTTCCTGTACTGCCGTCCTGTGCCTGAGGCAGAGTTTGACAAGATGCTTCTCGCACAGCAGCTGTGATGCTTACAGAGTAAATAAAGCGGCTTTTGCCTGAAAGGGCAGAGGCCGTTTTTTGTGATGTATTACTTTCCTGGAAAGCTTGAATTTTGATAAAAATACTTGACTTTATGCCGATACTTGTGATATAATCACTATAATAGTGCAATTATGGGCAAATGCTCCATTAAAAGAAAGGTGACAAAAACTATGAAGAAGATAATCAAAGCTATCACAGCGGCAGCTCTCGCCGCAGTAATCTGCACAGGCTGCAGCGGAATCAAGCCCAATGAGGTGTTCAGCGTTGCTGACCTTAACGGTAAGACCATCGGCGTACAGCTCGGTACAACAGGAGATATCTACTCCACAGATATCGAGGGCGCAAATATCGAGAGATACAAGGGCGGCGCAGACGCTGTACAGGCTCTCAAGCAGGGCAAGGTAGACGCTGTTATCATCGATAACGAGCCTGCAAAGGTATTCGTTTCCAAG
>JAFSHE010000371.1 GCA_017440445.1 Oscillospiraceae bacterium
ATATTGCATTCCAGACGAATATACTCTCGCTTAATGCTGCTATTGAGGCGGCAAGAGCCGGAGAGGCAGGTAAGGGCTTTGCGGTAGTAGCAGACGAGGTAAGGACGCTCGCTGAAAAATCTGCGGAAGCAGTAGGAGATACCACACGACTTATTGAAAGCTCTATTGAGGCAGTAAATAAGGGTGCAGATATTACTCGTCAGACAGCCGACGCGATGCAGACACTGGATGAATACACACATTCCGCACAGAGACTGGTTGAGGATGTAACAGCTTCAGGTCAGCAGCAGGCAGAGATGGTAGTAATGATCAATGAGGATATTTCTCGTATTGCGGATGTAGTTCAGTCTAATTCCGCAACAGCAGAGGAGAGTGCAGCGGCATCCGGAGAGCTTTCAGGACAGGCAGGCAAGCTGAAGGAGCTTATCGGCAGATTTGAACTGTAATTGATCAAGTGAATATTTCTCAGCGGAGTTTGTTAAAAACTCCGCTGATTATTTGTATAACTAAATGGATATATCATGGATATTTCGTTTAGTTTTTTTGCCATGTATTTAAAAAATCTTTTAAATACCTATTGACAAATTTATAATAGTAAGCTATAATCTGTTTAAAGATTTTTTTAAATAGAGTGAAAGAACGGATTGGTACAGGGCTTTGAGTACTTGCAGCAGCGGTTGCTGCAACAGTGTTTTCTCATATAAAAATTATAAAGAAACTCGTCTGAGGACGGATAATACAAAAAGGAGAATTAGAAATGCTGAAGATAAACAATCTCTGCAAAAAATACAAGGGCAGTGATAAAGGCGTACAGGATATCAATATCCATGTTGAAAAGGGCGATATCTACGCATTTATCGGACATAACGGCGCAGGAAAGACCACAACGCTGAAATGTGTGACAGGTATTCATGGTTTTGACAGCGGTGAGATACTTGTGGATGGTAAGGACATCTGCAAAGACCCTATCGCCTGCAAGAAAAGCTTTGCCTATATCCCTGACAATCCTGACCTTTACGAGTATCTCACCGGAATACAGTACCTTAATTTTATCGCGGATGTTTTTGAAGTGCCTGCTGCAAAGCGCAGCGAGATAATAGAAAAATACGCTGACGCTTTCGAGATAACAGCGTCGCTTGGTGATCTTATCTCAAGCTACTCCCATGGCATGAAGCAGAAGCTTGCGTTGATCTCCGCACTGGTACACGAGCCGAAGCTGCTTATCCTGGACGAGCCGTTTGTGGGTCTTGATCCTAAGGCGGCGGTAGTGCTGAAGGGTGTTATGCACGATATCTGCGATAATGGCGGAGCGATATTCTTCTCGACCCATGTTCTTGACGTTGCGGAAAAGCTATGCAACAAGGTTACGATAATCAAAGGCGGAAAGATAATTGCAGGCGGCAGCATGAGCGAGCTTACGAAAAACGGTGATTCGCTGGAGGATATCTTTATGGAGGTGCTTGAGGGTGAAACAGATTAAGGCTCTCGCAGTAACAGAGCTGTGCAATCTCTACGGGTTTAATGTCCTGAGATATACAAAAGATCCCGTTGAGCGCAGAAAAAAGCTTGTGGTGTATGGAATAATAGCAGTTCTTCTGATGTTTGTTGTGGCTTATGCAGCAGGACTTACTTTTGTGCTGATATCCTTTAATGCAGGAAACGCAGTGCCTTCGTATCTGATAGCGATGTCAGGAATTCTGGTGCTAATGCTTGCGGTGTTCAAAGCGAGTGGTGTGCTGTTCCGAAAAAACAGCTTTGATATTATCTCCTCGCTGCCTCTGTCTGACGGTGCAGTGGTATTCAGCAGATTTTTAAGGCTCTATATCGAAAGCCTTATCATATCCTCGCTGATAATGATTCCGGGATTTGTCGTGTATGTGGTCATGTGCGCTCCGAATGTTATGTTTTATATAAGCGCTTTTTTCGGAATAATAACTGCTCCGCTCGTTCCTGTTGCAATAGCTACCGCAGTAGGCGCACTGATTACGGGAATAGCATCCCGTATGAAGCACAGGTCTATTGCAGAAGCGGTGTTGTCTGTACTTCTTGTCCTCGGAGTATTCACTTTGTCATCCTCGGCATCAGGCACTGAGGGCGAGATGACTGAAGAAATGATGATGCAGCTTGTAGGAAGTATTTCTGACATTCTCGGAAAGGTCTATCCGCCCGCCATGATGTTTGGAAACGCTGCTGTAAACGGCGATATGCTGAGTCTTGCCTTGTTTGTGGTAATATCTGTTTCTGCTTTTGGCGCAGTAGCACTGATCGTATCGCTGAATTTACGTAGTATTTGCCAAAGGCTTCATGGCACATCTGCAACGCACAGATACAAGATGCAGGCGCAGCAGCAGAAATCGCTTAATAAAGCGCTTTTG
>JAFSHE010000372.1 GCA_017440445.1 Oscillospiraceae bacterium
CTTATCGGTGTTCATCACGGAGAGAGTGCCGAGGCTCAGAAGCTTGGTATGGAGATAATCACACACATGAGAAAGCGCCTTGATGAGGAGAGCGCAAGAACAAAGCTGAACTTCAGCCTGCTTGCTACTCCCGCTGAGGGTCTTTCCGGTAGATTTGTCCGTATCGACAAGAAGAAGTATGGCGAGATCCCCGGAGTAACAGACCGTGAATATTACACAAATTCTTTCCATGTTCCGGTATATTATGAGATAAGCGCATTCAAGAAGATAAAGCTTGAAGCGCCGTATCATGCACTTACAAATGCAGGTCATATCAGCTATGTAGAGCTTGACGGTGACCCGCTGCAGAATCTTGACGCTTTTGAGCAGATAGTTCGTTGCATGAAGGAGGAGGGCATAGGCTACGGCTCTATCAACCATCCTGTTGACCGTGACCCTGTATGTGGCTTTACAGGAATTATTGAGGATGAGTGTCCTTGCTGTCACCGCCGTGAGGAGGAAGTGAAGTTTGAGCGTATCCGCAGGATAACAGGATATCTTGTAGGAACTCTTGACCGCTTCAATAACGCAAAGCGTGCTGAGGAATCTCAGAGAAAGAAGCACGGTATAAATTAATTTGCATAACAGAATGCCGCCGCAGTATGCGGCGGTGTTTCTTTAGGAGGTATTTCCATGGAAATAAGGATAGCCGGAACAGTGCAGGACTCCATTGTTGATGGTCCAGGATTAAGATATGTTGTGTTTGTACAGGGTTGCCCTCATCATTGTGAGGGTTGTCACAATCCCGAAACACATGAAATGTCTGGTGGAAAACTTACGGATACTGATCTTCTTTACGAGGAATGTGTTGAAAACCCACTTACAAAGGGCGTGACATTCTCAGGCGGAGAGCCATTCTGTCAGGCTGAAGCACTGTATCGTCTTGGTGAGCGGCTAAAACAGCGTGGTTATCATCTGATGTGTTACAGCGGCTGGACTTTTGAGGAACTTCTGAGGAAGTCTGAAAGGGAAGAATATACAGGAAAGCTGCTTCGTATACTTGATGTGCTTGTGGACGGCAGATTTGAGCTTAAAAACCGTTCTCTGACGCTTAAATTCAGGGGTAGTACAAATCAGCGTATTATAGATGTTCAGAGATCTCTGTCTGAAAATGCTGTGACAGAGGTTGATTTATAAGCTGATGTATGGTATACTGTTGTAACAGAGAAAAATAATGAACAAAAGAGGAACACCTGTGACAACTTTTATTAAACGAATTACCGCAGCGCTTGCGTTATGCTTGTGTCTGGCATCGCTAAGCGGATGCCGTGAGGAAGATGGCAGCGGTGGTATCTTTAAGTATGATATACCCGCAAATCCACAAAGTCTTGATCCGCAGACAGCATCGGACAGTACCTCTGATATGCTTATAGCCAGTATATATAAGGGGCTTCTGGTATCAAATCCTGATGGAAGTCTTGGTGAAGGCGTTGCTGAGGACTATACTGTTTCTGACGACGGTCTTGTGTATACATTCAAGCTACGGCAGGATAACTGGTGGGTGGACAGCGGCGATTTTGAGTCGCAGTGTACGGCTCATGATTTCGTTTTCGCATTTCAACGATTGTTTGACCCGTCAACACGTGCAGCAAGGGCTTCGGAGTATTATTGTATAAAGAATTCACAGCCGATAAACAGGGGAATGCTTCCTGACCTTTCGCAGCTTGGCGTAAAGGCGATAGGTGATTTTGAGCTTGAGATAACTCTTGATTATCCAAATCCACAATTTCCTGTTTTGCTTACTCAAACTCCTGCTATGCCATGCAGTGAGGAATATTTTCTTAAATCTCAGGGAAAGTACGGTCTTTCAGCTGAAAAGACACCATCCAATGGCTCATTTTACGTAAAAACATGGGATTACGACCCGTTTACCATTACCGACAACAACCATATCATCCTGCGTAGAAATTATAAGAATAACGAGGTATCTCAGATATATCCCTCAGGACTTAATTTTTTCATCGTGGATGAGGAACGCTTTGTCAGCGATTTCACATCCGGGGTAACAAGTTGTATTGCCGTCACCGATGAGCAGGCTATGGGCATTGATGGTGAATATACCGTAGTGGATTACAGCAATATCTCAGTTGGATTGCTTTTCAATTTTGATTATTCTGTCTTTAAAAATGCAGATTTCAGACGTTCGCTTGCAAGCCTTGTTGACCGTAAGGATATCAGTGCAGCACTTTCTCATTATACTATCTCGGAGGGTGTAGTCCCTGAGGAAGTTTCTATGTTGGATCAGAGTTATCGTGAGTATGCGGGAAGCTCTATGCTGATAGAGTATAATAAGGGAAAGGCTGAGTATTTCTTTGGTAAAGCAGAAGAATTGCTTGATAAAGATCAGCTTATCGGTGCAAGGATAATACTTCCCGATGATTCGGCTGTTGATGCAGTTTCCTATATTATGCAGGAGTGGCAGAAGCATTTAGGCTTTTATTGCAAGATGGAAGTGCTTTCCCGTGAGGAGTACAGCAAGAGACTGCAAAATGGGGATTACGAGATAGCTGTTGCAGAGCTTGGTGGTGGATATAACAGCCCTGAGGCATATCTGAAGTGCTTTACACGTGACAGCAGTGAAAACTACTCAGGCTATTTCAACAGTGAGCTTGAGAAAACACTAAAACGTGCAGGCAGGGCGATAGATCTGTCTGAAAGCGCAGACCTTTATGTGGAGGCTGAAAAGCATATTCTGAGCGAGGCTGTGTTTATTCCTTTGTTCTATAAGAACGAATATTTCTTTATAGGAGAGGAAATGTCGGATATCTTCTATAACCCATTTACCAAAACGATCGATTTTACTATTGCAAAGGTTGAATAAAAATATCCCGAGAGAAGCTGTATGCATCTCTCGGGATTTAATTATTTGGTGAATACTTTAATTATTTGCGATATTCATCAAGGACGTTGTCAACGAGCGGGCTGTTTTCGCCGCTGAGCTGTGCCCAGGAGCCGCCGTTGAATGCAACCTCATTGAGTATTGCGGAACCGATGATAGTGCTGGAAAGCTCACCGGAGAAGCCGTAGCAGTCGTCAAAGTTGAACTCAAACTTTGTGGGATCTCTCATCTCGAGCATGAGGTCATATACATTCTCATCCCATGTCATTGTCCACTTTCTCATACCCTCGTACTTGCCTGCGGTGTACTTTACGATCTCAGGTGCGATATGCTCCTGCTTAGCCTTAGCGATAACATTCTCGTCGGTCTCATAGATTCTGTTGCAGTAGATCCAGTTAACAGCACCCTTTATGTTCTTTGCACCCTTGGGTACCATGTATCCGAATGTATCGTATGCCTGATGATATGTGTCAGAGGATGGGTCGCGGGGGAAGGGAACGAATGCGAAATCAGAAAGAGTATCATGAACATCGTTATCAACGCCTGCGGGGTTCTGTGCTCTTTCGGTAGCAGCAGTGTAGCACCACTCAGGCTCCATACCGAGGAACAGAATACGGTCAGAGTTTACAGACCAGAGAGCGGGGTCAACCCAGTCACCGAGTTCTCTTTCATACATAAGACCATCTCTGTTGAGGGACTCGATAAATGTCATAGCTCTTGAAACATTGGGGTCAGCGAGATTGTTGAGGATAGTGCCATCAGGCTGAACATCAACGAAGTTTACACCTGTTGTAGCAACAAACGAAGAAATAACATCCGCTGTGCTGCAGTATCCGATATTTTCATCATCCTGATTACAGAAATCTATCATAAGTTCACGCCATGTATCCCATGTCCAGTTGCCTTCCTTGTAAAGGTCGTAAGGGTCCTTAAGACCTGCGTCCTCAACAGTCTTGCGGCTGTAATTGAGAGCAAAGTAGTTCTTGATCTTGTAGGGATAGTAGTAGTGCTTGTTTTCGTAGCTGAAATCTTCGATAGTGTTCTTCATATCAGCCCAGAGCTTAGCGTCGAGATCGATATACTCGTCAAGAGGCTCATACATGTTCTTTGTCATACCACCGGGGTAGGAGAGCCACTCGTATGTAACGAGGTCGGGAGAGTCGTCCGCAGCAATCAGAACGCCGAGTGCTTCAAAGTAAGCAGGTCCGCTTCCGCAGCTGTTGTACTCAATGCTGCCGCCCCAGTCGTCCGTCTGGAATACAAGATACTGGTCAGAGCCTGCGGTGATGTCGTAGTAACCGAGGAACTTCAGAGCTCCTGCATTACCATCGGGAGAGAACTCGCTGCTTGCGATATCCTTTGCCTCCTTATCAGTTGCCGCATTTTCGTCAGGGTCAGCGGTAGTACCTGGTGTGGTTGTAGTTGCGGGAGCAACATTAGGTGCAGCTGATGTTGTACCACTTGCACCATTTGAACCGCTTGTAGCGGATGCTTCA
>JAFSHE010000373.1 GCA_017440445.1 Oscillospiraceae bacterium
AGTTCTTCCAGCTTTTCGAGACGCTTGATGTAATTTTCAATGTTTTCACGGCGGGCACCGGGACGAGCAGCAGAAATTGTATCTGCGGCCTGTACGATGCAGGCAACGATGGTTTTAGCTTCCACGTCGCCGTGGTGAGCTTCGATAGCGTGGATGACCTCGTTGCTCTCCTTGTACTTCTTGCAGACATCAACACCGATCTGAACGTGGGAGCCTTCGATCTCGTGGTCAAGAGCCTTACCGATATCGTGGAGCAGACCAGCACGTCTTGCGAGTGCGGGATCAACACCAAGCTCACTTGCCATGATACCTGCCAGATGCGCAACCTCAATAGAGTGGTTAAGAACGTTCTGACGGTAGGATGTTCTGTACTTCAGACGGCCGATAAGACGTACCAGCTCGTGGTTAAGACCGTTTACATTGGTCTCCATAACAGCACGCTCGCCCTCCTGCTTGATGCGGAGCTCAACCTCTCTGCGTGCCTTGTCAACAGTTTCCTCGATGCGTGCGGGGTGGATACGACCATCCTGAATAAGGCGCTCAAGAGCTATTCTTGCGATCTCACGTCTTACGTGGTCAAAGCTTGAAAGCGTGATAGCCTCGGGTGTGTCGTCGATAATAAGGTCAACGCCTGTAAGCGTTTCGAGCGCACGGATGTTACGACCCTCACGGCCGATGATGCGGCCCTTCATCTCGTCATTGGGGATAGCCACTACCGAAACAGCAGTCTCGGAAACGGTATCCGCAGCAAGTCTTGCAATAGCAAGAGAGATGTACTGGCGTGCCTTTTCGTCGGACTCGTCCTTTATCTTCTGGTCGTAGGCTGCGATCTTGACAGCCTTCTCGTGGCTGAGCTCGCTGTCGAGCATCATCAGCAGGTGATCCTTGGCCTGCTCGGTGGTGAAGCCCGAAATACGCTCGAGAATATCCATCTGGCTGGACTTTAACTGCTCAGCCTCTGCGATCTTCTCGTCAGCCTTCTTGTGCTTAGCCTGGAGCTGCTCCTCGAGCTTCTCCATCTTGTCTGTTTTCTTGTCGAGGTTCTCCTCTTTCTGCTGCAGTCTGCGCTCAGAGCGGGAAAGCTCGCTTCTGCGCTCCTTCAGCTCGCGCTCAGTATCGTTCTTGAGGTGCTGGATCTCTTTCTCAGCGTTGGTGCGGAGCTTGTAGATCTCATCCTTAGCCTCAACGAGCGCTGTTTTCTTCCTGGTTTCAGCCTTTTCATTGGCTTCGCTGATGATACGTGCAGCTTCCTTTTCGGCGGACTCAAACTGAGCCTCAGCGGTCTTTATACGATGCTTCACGCCAAGCTTGAAGCAGACAAAGCCGCAGATAATCGCACCAACAAGGAATGCCGCAAGACCGATAAATACACAGGTCAATGCGTCGATCATCATTATATTTCCCTCCTTTTTGTGATCGGCGGGACAAATATAAGATATCAGAAAAAATTACATAGGTCAATACACCTAAACGCCGGAACTTTACCCCTCCCCGGCGATATCACGGACAGGCGCAGAATATTATGTACAAATGCGCCGTAGAACTCACAGATATTTAAGTATATGACATTAATGGCTGTTCTCTGTTATCAAATATGCACCGCCATAACGTCGATATATAAAAAAATTAGATATAAACGTCAAGCTTTTTTCAGATGCCAAAACGCACCCGTCAAATAGCCTATTTTATTTTACTACATAATAACGAAAATGTCAAGCGAAAAACCCTGATTTTTATACTAAAATGCACATATTTTTTTATGTAATCCGTGTCATTTTTTCACAAACGCATAAAAATGCAGCGAAAACGACGTAAAAAGTCTTTCACGACCGAGAAATATAACCCGCCGATTATGAAAAATGCCGATTTTTATATTATCCCCTTGAAATCAGAATAGCGGTGTGATATAATTAAAGTAGATAAGAATATCTATATATAAGGAGACGATACAAATGACCTACAAAGAAAGTTTTATCAAGTTCATGGTTGACAGCGGAGTGCTGAAATTCGGTGAGTTCACCCTCAAGAGCGGCAGACTTGCTCCCTACTTCATCAACTGCGGCAACTACAAGACTGGTGCACAGCTTGCAAAGCTCGGCGAATTCTACGCTGAGTGCATCAAGGACAACGGACTTACACCCGAAACTCTTTTCGGTCCTGCATATAAGGGAATCCCGCTTTCCGTTGCAGCCTGCACAGCACTGTACAACAAGTTCGGTATGGATGTAAACTACTGCTTCGACCGTAAGGAAGTAAAGGACCACGGCGAGGGCGGCATGTTCGTAGGAAAGAACCTCGAGAACGGCGAGAAGGTAGTTATCATTGAGGACGTTATGACCTCCGGCAAGGCGCTGAGAGAGGTACTCCCCAAGCTGACAGGCGCAGCTGATATCGATCTCCAGGGCATGGTAATCACAGTTGACCGCATGGAAAAGGGTCTTACCTCTGACAAATCCGCTGTACAGGAGGTTTACGAGGAGTTCGGCGTAAAGGTATACTCCATCGTTACCATCAACGACATTATCGACGCTCTTGAAAAGGGTGTTATCCCCGGCGCAGAGTACGTTGACAAGATGAAGGAATACAGAAAGACCTACGGCGTAGGCTGATATTCCACAGATATAAAAGCTATCCGCATGAGCGGAGAAATATAACAGATCTAAAAAGGAGGTGTAAATTATGTCAACCATAGGTAATATGGCGATGCAGCAGTACAGGGCAGCAGTGTTCACAACAAAGTACAACTATGCGATGAACAATGCGTACAACAAGCAGAACAAGTATGACATCACCAAGACCGCCGCTGATTACGACAAGTTCTGGGAAAACATCACCAAGGACAAGGATGCGTATATACAGGAGCAGTATGAAAAGCTGTACAACTCCGTTTTCGGCATCAAGGACGAGGAAGCGGCCGACAAGACCGTGACCTTAAAGCAGGCGTCAAACGATGTTATGAGCTCTGCGGAAGCGATATCAGGCTTTGCAAAGGGTCTGAAATTCGGCGGCGAGTACGACACAGAAACCGCACAGAAGTACATCGAGGATTTCGTGAGCGACTACAACACCTTTATCGATAAGCTGGGCGACGCTGAGGACCAGCAGGTACTCCAGAAGGGCGTTATCATGGTAAACACCGCAAAGGTGTACTCAGGCTCTCTCGGCAGAGTTGGTATCGATGTAGGCAGCGATAACAAGCTTACCTTCAACAAGGACTACATGTCCGAGATATCTGCCACCGACCTGCGTCTTACATTCGGTGATATGGGCTTCTCCGAAAAGACAGCCCAGAAGGCAGAGCAGATAAACCGACTTGCAGGAAGTTCGGGCTTCTTCAGCTACACAGCTGCAAGCACCCAGAATTATTCCTACAACATCGGCGCACTGTTCAGTACCTATGCATAAGCATCACGAGAGCCGTCCCATTAAGGGACGGCTCTTTTTTGTATATATCCGCAAAGATATTACAAATTGTATAATCAATTCTTCGATATAACAAAACGACCCGAGAGGATATCCTCTCGGGTCTGTTGCTTATTGAGCAACTGAATTAAGCATTCTTCTTGTTCTTGCGATCCTTCCACCAGATCCACAGAGGACCAGCCAGGCATACGGAGGAATAGAAGCCCACCAGCATACCGATAGCAAGAGGCAGAGAGAAGGAGATGATAGAAGTTACGCCCATCAGTGTACATACAACCGAAATAGCGATCATAGCGGTTACTGTTGTAGCAGTAGTGATGATCGAACGCGTCATTGTCTGGTTGATACTGAGATTTACCAGCTCACGGTCAGACATCTTAGCGCCGTGCTTAGCACGGTTTTCACGCAGACGGTCGTAGATGATGATAGTGTTGTTGATGGAGTAACCCAGCAGTGTCAGGATAACTGCCATGAAGTTTGAGTCAAGTGCCATTCCGCCGAATACATACACTGCGTAAGTGATGATAACGTCATGCAGCAGACAGCAGATAGCTATAACACCTGCGGACCAACCACCGATCTTCTGGAATCTGAAAGCGATGTACAGTACCAGCAGAACGAACGCTACAACCACTGCGATAAGACAGCTTACAAAGAATGCAGAACCTGAGGATGCGCTTACGTTTGTAGTATCGATGTTTATTACCTCGTTAGCGGTATAGGTGCTTTCAAGTGTATCGGTAACGGATACCAGCATCTCGTCGTTCATCTTCTCGTCAGCTGCGAAGGATACTACCAGTGTGTTAAGGTCGCCTGTAAAGCTTGTACCTGTTGTAACCTTTGCATTGGGTGTACCGAGAGCCTCAACGGTCTTTTCTACGTCAGCAGTTGAGATTTCTCCTGTGTAGCTGTATGTCAGCATGGTACCGCCCTTGAAACGGATATCCACCTGAGGAACCAGTATGAAGCTGAAAATAGCAGTAAGTGCAATAACAGCTGTGGAAGCAATAACGAATATCTTTGTCTTGCTTACAAAGTCAATATTTGTCTTTGTTGCTACTTCAATAGTCTTAACTGTATCCTTGCCCTCCTCAGCAGTTGCAACGGCAGCAGCGCCCTTGTTTCCGCCATACAGCCAGGGCTTTCTGAATACTCTGAACCTGGAGAGGGATGTTGTCATAAGTCTTGTTGCCCAGCAAGCCATGACGAAGTTCATCACAACACCTGCAAGCAGGGTAAAGCCGAAGGAGTAGATAGTACCCTCAGTGGAAGCGCCGAACCATGTTCCGAACACTGCCATAAGGATAACAGCCACGATGATAACCGTCAGGTTACTGTCGAGGATAGCAGTAAATCCACGCTGGAAGCCGTTCTTGATGGCGCCGTCGATGGTCCTGCCTGCCTTAAGCTCCTCCTTGATTCTCTCAGCGGAGATAACATTTGCGTCAACACCCATACCGATAGAGAGGATGATACCTGCGATACCGGGCAGAGTGAGAGAGGAAGCGTCATTGAATGCAAAGAAGCCTGTGATAGCTGCAAACATACCTGCGACCTGACCTGCAAGCGCAATTACTGCAACAAAGCCGGGCAGACGGTAGTAAGCTATCATGAAAACAGCGATAAGTGCGAATGCGATAACACCCGCAAGAGCCATAGCGTCACGTGCGCCCATACCGAGTATGGGGGAGATAGTTGACAAATTCTCCACCTCCAGCTTGAAGGGGAGGGAGCCGCCGTTTATCTTGTCGGAAAGTGCCTGTGCAGGCTCGTGGTCAACATACTCGTTGGAGGTGATGCTCACCTTTCCGCCTGTTATCTTGTCCTGTACAGTGGGAGCAGAGATGCATATTTCGTCCATCCAGATGGAGATCTGGTCGCCAACAAGTCTGCCTGTTGCCTCTGCGAATGCGTCTGCACCTGCGGAATTAAGCTCCAGAGCTACCTCGTACTTGGAGGTCTCGCTGTTATAAACAACGTATGCCTTGTTTACCTCTGTACCCTGGATGATTATTTTCTCGCTCTGTCCTGTGGGGAGACCATCATCATCCACCTCATAGCCCTCACGGAAGGTAAGGAGGGCGGTCTCGCCGATCTCCTTTACAGCCTGCTCAGGATCGAAGCTGGTATCGTCAGCCTGCCAGGGGAACTGTACGATAATGGTCTGAGAGGTGCCGTCGATATACACCTCGTAGTCGTTGATGTTCTTGTCAACAAGACGGGTCTCAATAATGGATTTCGCCGCATTAAGGTCGTCCTGTGTGATCTCATGCTGGGCTGCGTAATCCTCGGGAACGCCGAATGTTACGTTTACGCCTCCACGGATATCGATTCCCCATCTGATATCGTCAATACCCCATACATAGTGAGTTTCTGTGTCGCCGTAACGGGTACTTACACCCATTGTAGACAGCACCGCAAAAGCCACGATGAGGAGCAGAACGATGAAAAAGACAGGTCTGGTAATTCTGCTTTTCAAGTTTTTTCACTCCGTTTCAAAATTCTTGGCGGAAATACTACCGCCATTTTAGTCTATACCAATTATTTATTATAATATATTCTTTGGAATTAGTCAATAGCCAACGCCCTCAAAAAAGTGAAAAATAAATAAAATCGCCCCCGCAAGGACGATTTTATGCATTTATCGCACTTCAACCACACCGCCTGCTGCCTCAAGAACCTTTCTTATCTGCACAGCGGCTTCAAGGGTCACGCCTTTAACCACCCACTGCGGGAGATTTTCCACGATATCCTTTGCAAGCGCAAGCCCGTAGCCTGTTATCTCTCTTACGACCTTTATCATCTGCATTTTGTTTTCATACGGACAGGATACAAGCACCACCTCGCAGCCTTTGATATCCTTCAATTCGGGTCTGACATAGCGTTCACGCACCCAGTTTCCGTCTTTGTCTTTCTTGGTAGTAAATCCGTCTATGCCAATGCTGTTCACATATATCCCACGGAACACGCTCCCGTCAGGATAATACAGTGCGCCCATGCCGTTCATCTTGTCGTTCAGCCAGTTGCCCTCGAATCGCCTGCCGTCCTTACAGGTAAGCGTTCCGTCGCCATCACGTTTTCCGTTCATGAAGTGACCATCGTACACATCTCCGCTCGGATAGGTGATCTTTCCCATTCCGCAGTAGAGATCATTGACGAAGCTGCCCACATAGTGTTCTCCCGAGGCAAAAAGGAACTCTCCGAAGCCGTGCCTCAGTCCGTTATGCCACTCGCCCTTATACATGTGTCCGCCCTGATAATACATGGTTCCCTTGCCCTCACGAACACCGTTTACAAGCTCACCCTCATAGCGATTGGTTTCTGACGGCTGCTTTTTCTTTCCGAAAAGCGATCTTATCCTGTCAAACATTGTATATACTCCTTTCTTTTTCTTACCAGCCGATATCATTTTACCATCTTTATATCTGCCTGTCAATGACAGGAAAACAGGGTCAAATATAGATAAAAAAACTCCTGTTTCAATGGGATTTTGGGCAGATTATACACAAATGAGTTGCATAACCGTTTTATGCATTATCTTCTGCTTGACTTTTATTTTAAATAGTAGTACAATATAGGATAACCGCAAAAACAGCGGCGAGAACGGTACGGTTGCGGCATACCTGTATGTGTGCGGGCAGTACCCGACAGACCATCCCTGTTATGCGGAAATATTTTTTGAACGGCGGGGCATTTGTACAGCCCTGTTAGGAAAGGATGTTCACAATGATAAAAGTAACACTGGCAAACGGCGAAGTAAAGGAATTCGACTCCGCCCTCATGGCGTTCGACGTGGCAAGAGAAACAGGCGACGCAAAAACAGCATGTCTTGCAGAGATCGACGGTAACGTATGCGACCTGCGCACGACCATCGACAAGGACTGCACAGTAAAGTTCCTCACATTCGAGGATGAGCAGGGCAAGCGCTGCTTCAACCACACAGCTTCCCATATTCTGGCGCAGGCTGTAAAGCGTCTGTATCCGAACACAAAGCTTGCTATCGGACCCGCAATTGACAACGGATTTTACTACGACTTCGATTTCGAGGAGCCTATCAGCGCAGACGCTCTCACCAAGATCGAAGCTGAGATGAAAAAGATCGTCAAGGAAGCCATCAGACTTGAGCAGTTTACAATGGCTCCCGATGAGGCTATAAAGTATCTTGAAGAGCAGGGCGAGATATACAAGGTCGAGCTGTGCAAGGAACACGCAGACAAGGGCGAGCCTATCAGCTTCTTCAGACAGGGCGATTTCACAGACCTGTGTGCAGGACCTCACATGATGAGCACATCGCCCATCAAGGCATACAAGCTTACATCTGCAACAGGCGCTTACTGGCGCGGCAGTGAGAAGAACAAGATGCTTACACGTATCTACGGTACAGCATTCCCCAGCAAGGACGCTCTCAACGAGTACCTGACAGCTGTTGAAGAAGCCAAGAAGCGTGACCACAACAAGATCGGCCGTGAACTTGAATACTTCACTACAGTAGACACCATCGGTCAGGGTCTGCCTATCCTGCTGCCCAAGGGCGCAAAGGTAATACAGACTCTCCAGAGATGGGTAGAGGACGAGGAGTACAAGCGTGGCTACGTCCTTACAAAGACTCCCTACATGGCAAAGAGAGAGCTGTACAAAATAAGCGGTCACTGGGATCACTACCGTGACGGCATGTTCATTCTCGGTGACGCAGATGACGAAACAAAGGAATGCTTTGCACTCCGTCCCATGACATGCCCCTTCCAGTATCAGGTATTCCTGAACAGACAGCGCAGCTACCGTGACCTGCCTATGCGACTGGGCGAGACGTCCACACTGTTCAGAAACGAGGACAGCGGCGAGATGCATGGTCTTATCAGAGTAAGACAGTTCACTATCTCCGAGGGACATCTGATACTCCGCCCCGAGCAGCTGGAAGAGGAATTCAAGGGCTGTCTGGAGCTTGCAAAGTACTGCCTTGAAACAGTAGGCATGCTGGAGGACTGCACATTCCGCTTCTCCCAGTGGG
>JAFSHE010000374.1 GCA_017440445.1 Oscillospiraceae bacterium
GTCTCCCGCTTCTATAAAAACCACATCCCCTGCACCGACCTGTTTTCCATCGACGATACGATATACAAGCTGGCTGTCTGTGACATGCAGGGCGCTCAGGAGCGTGGAAAGCCCGCACTTGACGCAGTATTCGGTGACAGGCTGAACATTCAGGTATCAGGTCCGATATGGATGGATGTAATGTCAGGCGGAGTAAGCAAGGGCGCAGCACTGAAAAAGCTCTCCTCTGTCCTAGGGATAGATGTCAGCGAAACAATGGCATTCGGCGACTACTACAACGATGAGGATATGCTTCGTGCAGCGGGAATAAGCTTTGCAATGGCAAACGGCAACGACTATATAAAAAGCATAACCGACCATATTGCAGACACAAATCAGAACAGCGGAGTCACCAAGGCGATACGTGAATATGTCCTCAGCGAGGTGAAGGCATGAACATCCAGATATTCGGAAAGTCAAAATGCTTTGACACGAAGAAAGCAGAGCGCTATTTCAAGGAGCGTGGGATAAAATATCAGTTCATCGACGTCCTCTCAAAAGGGCTGAGTAAGGGTGAGCTTGACAGTGTTGTAAAGGCTCTCGGAGGCAAGATAGACTCCGTGATCGACGAAAGCTCAAAGGACTACGCAGAGATAAAATATCTCTACGACGACGCAAAAC
Source organism: Oscillospiraceae bacterium (assembly GCA_017440445.1). Next base: position 661 of record JAFSHE010000374.1, read on the forward strand.
CTGAAAAGCTTGCTGAAAATCCTAAGCTGTATAAAACACCTATCGTAAGAAACGGCAGACAGGCAACTGTCGGATATCACCCTGAAATATGGAAAGAGTGGGAATGACCCATTTTCAGTATCGAAAGGAAACAACTGTTTTATGGATATAGTACTTATAATTATACTTATCGCACTTTCAGCATTTTTCTCAGCGTCTGAAACAGCACTTTCAAGTGCCAACAAGATACGACTTAAAAGCATGGCGGATAACGGCTCACGTGGAGCTGAAAGGGCGCTTAAAGTCATCAAGAAATATGACAAGACCATCACCACCATCCTTATCGGAAACAACATTGTACACATCGCCTGTTCATCCATCGCAACACTGCTTACAATAACCATAATGAACAACCTCTCTCCTAAATCGGGAGATGTGTACGGCTCACTGGTGTCGACTATTGCAACAACTGTGATAGTCCTTATCTTCGGAGAGGTGCTTCCGAAAAGTATTGCAAAGGACAATGCGGAAAGCTTCAGCATATTCGTATCCGGTCCTATCAGCTTTCTTATGCTGATATTCACTCCCTTCTCCGCACTGTTCATCCTGCTGAAAAAGGGCGTTGCAAAGCTGCTGAAAACAAAGGAGACCGTAAGCTTCACAGAGGAGGAGCTTAAGGCCATCATCGACGAGAGCGAAGACGAGGGCGTGCTTGAAACGCAGGAATCAAACCTTGTAAGAAGTGCGCTTGATTTCGACGAGATAACCGTTGACGAGATAATCACTCCCCGTGTAAGGATAGTTGCGGTGGAGCTTTCCGAAAGCATTGAGAGCGTGCGTGACAAGTTCCTGTCCGAGGAATATTCACGTATGCCCGTATACGAAAAGACGCTTGACAATATCGTTGGTATAATCACAGAAAAGGATTTCTTCAAGGCATACGGCAAGGGCGAGGAATTCAGTGTACGCAGTATCGTACAGGAGACCATATATCTTCCCCACATGCTGAAGATTTCTGAGGTGCTTCGCACAATGCAGAAGCAGAAATGTCACATAAGCGTAGTGCTTGACCAGCATGGCGGTACCCTCGGTATCGTGACTATGGAGGATATCCTTGAGGAGCTTGTAGGCGAGATATGGGATGAAAGCGACGAGGTAAAGGCTCCTGTTACTGCGGTATCCGAAAATGTTCTTGAGATATACGGAGATGTTTCGCTCAATACGCTCAGACGCCATCTCAACAATGCGGATATAGACCTTGATATACAGAGCGAGGCGCACACGGTCGCAGGCTGGGCGCTGGAGCTTTTCGGCAGCATCCCAAAAAACGGCGATACTCATGAGGGTGATACGTTCAAGATCACCGTAATGGAGGCAGAGAACCTGCGCATAGGCAAGCTGAGGATAGAAATAAAGGCAGCTGAGAACTGATAAACATACCACTACACGGAGGATATGACATGACACTGGAACAGTTACAAAAGCAGATAGCCGAGGCGAAAAAAGAAAACGATGTGTGCATCCTTGCACACAGCTATCAGAACCGTGCGATATGCGAAGCGGCTGATATCGTAGGCGACAGCTTCAAGCTGAGCGTTGAGGCGCAGAAGGTAAAAAACAAGAAGATCGTAATGTGCGGAGTGCACTTCATGGCAGAGACCGCAAAGCTGCTCTCTCCTGAAAAGACGGTCATACTTGCCGCAGAGGAAGCAGGCTGCCCCATGGCTGAGCAGTTTTATCCCGAGGAAGTGATCCGTTTCAGAGAAGCACATCCCGACTATCAGGTGGTATCCTACATAAACACCACCGCTGCGCTGAAATGCGTTACCGATGTCTGCGTGACCTCCTCCTCTGCTGTGGAGATAGTAGGCAAGCTGGGCGATAAGATACTGTTCATCCCTGATAAGAACCTCGGTGCATTCGTGCAGAAGGCTTATCCCGAAA
>JAFSHE010000375.1 GCA_017440445.1 Oscillospiraceae bacterium
GCCTGCGGATATAAAGGCGACAGCAGGCGACAGTAAGGTAACATTCTCCTGGACAGGAGTAGAGGGCGCAGAGAGATACTCGCTGTCCATCTACGATCCCAATACAGGAAAATATACTCTCAGATCCTCGCAGATCACAAAGACCACTTATACAACTTCCAAGCTTACAAACGGCAAGCAGTATCAGTTCCTTATCAGAGCGTACGTTGACGGAAAGTGGAGTCCCTACACATCTGCTGATTTCGTAAAGGCTACGCCCTATTCCACAAAGCCTGCGAATATCACCGCAACAGCGGGCGATGCTAAGGTTACATTCAGCTGGAACGCAGTTCCCAATGCAGAGAGATATTCGCTGTCCATCTACGATCCCAATACAGGCAAGTATACACTGAGATCCTCGCAGATCACAAGGACGACTTATACAACCTCAAAGCTTACAAATGGCAAGCAGTATCAGTTCCTTATCAGAGCGTATGTGAACGGCGAGTGGAGTCCCTACACCACAGCTGATTTCGTGAAGGTAACTCCAGGCACGGGCAAGCCTGCGGATATAAAGGCGACAGCAGGCAACGGAAAGGTTACATTCTCCTGGACAGGAGTAGAGGGCGCAGAGAGATATTCGCTGTCCATCTATAATCCCGATACAAACAGCTATACACTGAGATCCTCAAAGATCACAAGGACCACATATACAGCCTCCGCACTGACAAACGGCAAGCAGTATCAGTTCCTTATCAGGGCTTATGTAAACGGCGAGTGGAGTCCCTACACCTCCGCTGATTTCGTGAAGGTAACTCCAAAGGCGTAACATACGCAAGGTAAGCTTCAACACAGAATACAAGTACATATCTCCGGAAAATGCATGTATCTGGGAGCATGGAAAGCACTTCGCTCGTGCTGTTGCTTTTATAGTCTGACAGGACTATGCATTTTTCATGGCAATATTGACCAAAAAGCGCAGCCTTTATGGCTGTGCTTTTGTTTTTTTGCAAGATTTTTCAAAAACGCTTGCAAATCGACATTCGCTATGCTATAATATGAAAGGCAAATAATATGGTTACGCATATAGTAATTATGAATATTCTGTACAGAATAAATTCATTACGAGAAATATATAAGGGGTAATAATTATGTTGTACACAGAGATGACTAAAGAACAGCTCGCAGCTGAAAAGGCGGCGCTTGAAAAGCAGTATGCCGACTACAAGGCAAAGGGACTTAAGCTTGATATGTCCCGTGGCAAGCCCGCTCCCGAGCAGCTTGATCTTTCCATTGACATGCTGCTGCACTGTCTGGACGGAGATTACAAATCCTCCAACGGCATCGACTGCCGTAACTACGGCGTGCTGGACGGCATCCCCGAGGCAAAGAAGCTTTTCGAGGAGATGCTGGACATCGGTGACGATGAGGTTATCGTTGGCGGTAACTCCTCACTTCAGCTGATGTATGATACTATAATCCGTGCGCTGCACTTCGGCGTTTACGGCGGCGACAAGCCCTGGGGCGAGTGCGGCAAGGTAAAGTTCCTGTGTCCCGTTCCTGGATATGACAGACACTTCGCTATCTGCGAGTCCCTCGGCATTGAGATGATCCCCGTTCAGTACAAGAACGACGGCCCCGACATGGACGTTGTTGAGAAGCTGGTGGCAGAGGATGAGCAGATAAAGGGTATCTGGTGCGTGCCTATGTACTCCAACCCCACAGGTATCACCTACTCCGACGAGGTGGTAAAGCGTTTCGCAGCGCTCAGGCCTGCGGCTAAGGATTTCCGTATATTCTGGGATAACGCATACTGCGTTCATCACCTGTCCGACGACCACGACACCCTGCTTAATATCATCAAGGAGTGCAGAAATGCAGGAAACCCCGACATGGTATTCCAGTTTACCTCCACATCCAAGATATCCTTCCCCGGCGGCGGTCTGGCGGTAATTACTGCAAGTAAGAACAACATCGATTTCATCAAGAACCAGATGACAGTGCAGACCATCGGCTTTGATAAGCTCAATCAGCTCCGTCACTGCAAGTATTTCAAGAACTTCGACGGCATAAAGGCGCACATGAAGAAGCATGCTGCTATAATCCAGCCCAAGTTCAGCGTTGTGCTGTACGTGCTGAATAAGGAGATAGCTCCCCTCGGTATAGGCAGCTGGGTATCTCCCAAGGGCGGCTACTTCGTTTCCTTCGACTCCATGGAGGGCTGCGCAAAGCGCATAGTTTCTCTCGCAGCCGAGGCGGGCGTTGTTATGACAGGCGCAGGCGCTACCTACCCCTACGGCAAGGACCCCAGGGACTGCAACATCCGTATCGCTCCCACATTCCCCAGTGTTGACGAGCTGCGTCAGGCTATGGAGATATTCTGCGTATGCGTGAAGTTGGCAAGCGTGGAGAAATTATTGGCTGAGTAATGCTGACGATAAGCCAATTAATTCGGAAGATAATAATTACTGTGTAGAACAAAAGATATATAAAACGAGGGACGGAGAAATTCCGTCCCTTTCGTTTTGTGAACTATAACGAAAAAGCCGCCCCTTTACGGAGCGGCTTAGCTTGTCGAAAAACTATGTTTTTGCCCGCAAAGCGGGCATTTTTAATAACTTTTTTGGTGTGGCTCTGCCACACCAAAAAACACTTCTATCTGCGCAACTGTGCGAGTTGGCGGCGCAGCCGCCAAGGAGTGCGGGCAGCGCAGATGCTTCGGCGGAAAAGTCCTTTAGGACTTTTTCGACGGTCTCAACCGCCCTTTTACTGAGCGGCTGATGTTTATTTCTGCAGGAAAACGTTGATAAGCTCGTGGCCTACGGGTCTGAAGATGCCTGTTGCCTGTGCGTGAGCCTCGTCAAACTTGTCTGTGCCCTTTACTTCCTTTGTGCTGTCGTAGATGAGATAGGGTACAGGGTCTGCGGTGTGGGTCTTGAGCAGCAGAGGTGTGGGATGGTCGGGACAGATAAGGATACGTATATCCTCGTCCTTGAATGCCTCCAGAATGGGAGCCAGTACCTGCTCGTCGATTATCTCGATGGACTTCACCTTGTTGTCTGCCTCGGCACGGTGACCGCACTCATCGGGAGCCTCCATGTGTACGTACACGAAGTCAGCGCCGTCCTTCAGCGCCTTGATGGCAGCCTCTGCCTTGCCCTTGAAGTTGGTGTCGATGTAGCCTGTTGCGCCCTCTACCTCGATAACGTTCATGTCGGCAAACTTGCCTATGCCCTTGAGCAGGTCAACTGCGGATATCATCGCACCGCTTACGCCGTACTTCTCTTTGAAGGGAGTAAGCTCCGCACGTTTGCCCTCGCCCCACAGCCAGATGCTGTTTGCGGGACGCTTGCCGCGTGCAATTCTCGCCTTGTTTACGGGATGGTCCTTAAGCAGGTCGTAGCTGCGCTTCATCATGTCCAGCAGCTTTTCTGCATTGGGGGAGTCGCTGAGATACTCGGTGATAACACGTCCGCTGATGTCGTGGGGAGGTGTCATAGTTCCCACATCGAGAGTGCCGTTATTCCAGATAAGGCAGTGACGATAGCTTACGCCGCTGTAAAACTTAAACTCCTCGTTGCCGAAATTCTCCTCGATGAACTTTATAAGCTCAGCCGCCTCGGCGGTGGAGATATCATCGGAGCAGTAGTCAACCATGGTCTTTTTAGTGTAGTCATCCTCGTCGGAGAGGGTAACAAGATTGCAGCGGAAGGAAACATCGGTGGATTTCATATCGATACCGATGGAGCCTGCCTCCAGCGGGGAGCGGCCTGTATAGTACACTGCGGGGTCGTAGCCGAGCACGGAGAGGTTAGCCACATCGCTGCCGGGCTTTAAGCCCTCGCCTACTGTCTTTACCATGCCCACCTCGGAAACTGCCGCTATCCTGTCCATGTTGGGCTTGTTAGCCTTGCTCATGGGAGTAGCGCCGCCCAGCATATCGCTGGGTGTATCTGCCATACCGTCGCAGAGAAGAACTGCATATTTCATTGTTGTTGCCTCCTGAATATGTATTTGTATTTATTTCGTTAATATTTTAGCACATTCAGGGTGGATTTGCAATAGTGTTTCGTCAATTTCTTTAAGTAATTTGTAAGAGAGGCATCAGGTTTTTTGTAAGAATTCCGTGATATCCTTATGTCAGCGGAAAACACCCGCAGAAATATCAAGGAGGTATAAAATGAAAAGAAATATCATATCTGCGCTGCTGCTTGCGGGAATTCTGATGTCCGCAGGCTGTACGCAGGATACACAGACATCATCGGGCGGTGCGGGGACATCCTCGGCTGTTTCCGATAACACGGAGGAAAGCTCCTCCTCAGTGAATGAGGAGAGCGCCGAAAAGGCTTTCGCTGGGCTGTCCGATTACAGCGGCAGCGCATACTCAGCGGCTGCCTCGGGCGGGATGCTGTGCGAAAGCGACAGCGGAGTGCTGCTCGCCACAGAAAACGGCATCTACCGCATAGAGGGCGACAGCACTGTCAAGGTCTACGAGGGCGCAGCCACTCACCTTAACAGCCACAACGGACGAGTAAGCTTTGTGGACGGAAAGGGCAATATCTGCATGTTCTTTGACGATAAGGTAAAGCCCGTCATCGAGGAGCAGGGCGCAGCGGCGCTCATCACCTGCGACACTGGAAACTACTACATCGCAGAGGGCGTACTCAACAGGATATACGGCTCCCGTATGGTGATAGCCGATTCCGTTGAAAGCATGGCGATGGCAGAGAATTATATACTGTTCACCGAGGACGAGGGCAGGCTCTGTGCGTACAGCTCCGCAACGGGAAAGACCGTTACAGTGGCGGACTACGGCAGACTTCCCGCAGTGAGCGGGGAATATCTGTACTATCTCAGCCGGGATAACGGGGTAGTCCGCATGGAGCTTAAAAGCGGCAAAACGCTTGATATCCCAGCGGCATGCGGCGGCAGCTTTGCACCCGCAGAGGATGTGCTGTATTTCACTAAGGAGAACAGTATCTGCTCTGTCAGCATAAACGGCGGCGACGCCGAAACACTGTACACCTCCTCCGCTGAAACAGCGACCATCGACAGACTAACTTACTGCGGCGGCAGGCTGTATTTTACCGAGGACGGCACAGTGAAATATCTCACGGAGGATGGCGCAGCTGCGCCCGACCTCGGCTGACACAGTTTTTTTCATAGGTTTACATAATGCCGCATACAGCGGCAGCACAGGGGCGGAGAATATCTGCCCCTGTGTTTTTGCGGTCACACCATCTTCTCACGCATGGCGGCGAGTATCTTCCGTTCTCTGCGGGACACCTGCACCTGCGTCATCCCGAGGATGGCGGCGGTCTGGGTCTGGGTAAGCTCCCTGCCGTATCTCAGCAGGATAAGGCGGCGGTCGTTGTCGGAAAGCTCCGCAAGACAGCTTTTAAGCGCAAGTCGGTCGATAAGCCGCTCCTCCCCCGATGAAACAGGGATATCGGTCGCCGTTTCGTCATCCTCCGAGGGGGACAGCGACAGCGGCGGGATTCCTGCGTTTATCGCCTCGGCAGCGGCCTCCTGCGATACCCCGAGGCGCTCCGCTATCTCGGATATCCTCGGCTCTCTGCCCTCGGAGAGGATACGGTCACGCTCCCGTGCGGCACGCAGAGAAAGCTCTTTAAGGCTCCTGCTGACCTTTACCGACCCGCCGTCACGGAATAACCTGCGTATCTCCCCGAGGATAACAGGCACAGCATAGGTTGAAAAACACAGACCTCTGTCGTGGTCGAAATTATCGCATGCCTTAACAAGCCCCACACAGCCCGCAGAGTAAAGCTCCTCGTACTCGATGCCTTTTCCACGGAATCGGTTTGCCAGCGAATGTACCAGCGGCAGATTCTGTTCAATAAACAGGTCACGCTCCATCATCTCACCCGTGGACTAAGCTTTTTCTCCATCGTGACAA
>JAFSHE010000376.1 GCA_017440445.1 Oscillospiraceae bacterium
ACCCCACAAACTACCCCGACCCCGGTACTATCTCGCAGGCTTACGAGCCTATGGTAAATGCGCATGTGTACGCTCCCTCGGACTACGTGGGAAATATCATGGAGCTTTGTCAGAACAGGCGAGGCGTTTTCCGTGACATGAAGTACATCGACGAGGCAAGAGTGGACCTGCACTACGAGCTGCCTCTCAACGAGATAGTCTATGACTTCTTCGACGTGCTGAAATCACGCACCCGCGGCTACGCAAGCTACGACTACGAGATGATGGGCTTTGCGCCCTCAAAGCTTGTAAAGCTTGATATACTGCTTAACGGCGACATCATCGACGCACTGAGCTTTATCGTCCACACCGACAAGGCTTATGAGCGTGCCCGCAAGATGGCTGAAAAGCTTAAGCTGCACATTCCACGTCAGCTTTTCGAGATACCCATTCAGGCGGCCGTGGGCGGAAAGATAATCGCCCGTGAGACCATCAAGGCTATGCGCAAGGACGTACTTGCAAAGTGCTACGGCGGCGATATCACCCGAAAGAAAAAGCTGCTTGAAAAGCAGAAAGAGGGTAAAAAGCGCATGAGAGCATTCGGTACGGTAGAAGTACCGCAGGAGGCTTTCATGGCGGTGCTGAAACTGGAGGACGAATAAGCGGGTTGACGGCTTTGCCGTCAACGCTGCAATTTTTCTTTCGCAGTCGGAGCGACTGCGATTTTGCTCCGCAAAACCAGAAAAATCGCTGTACCCGAACTCGTGTTCGGAAAAGATATATCAAAACAAAACGGGCGACCACAGGTCGCCCCTACAACTGCGACAAAATAAAATGTATATCGGGGCGGTCTGTACACGGGCGAACGATGTTCGCACCAACGTCTGCATGGACGTTTCATGCACCGTAGGGGCAGTCAGTGACCGCCCGTATCACGCTGCAATATCGTCACATTTTTGTACACGGTACGCATACAGAAAACGGGCGACCACAGGTCGCCCCTACAACTGCGACAAAATAAAATGTATATCGTGAAGGTCTGTACACGGGCGAACGATGTTCGCCCCTACGTCTGCATGGACGTTTCATGCACCGTAGGGGCAGTCAGTGACCGCCCGCATCACGCTGCGATATCGTCACGGATTTTATACACGGTACGCATACAGAAAACGGGCGACCACAGGTCGCCCCTGCCTTTTGGGAGGGAGAAAACAGTGACAGGCTTATACATCCATGTTCCGTTCTGTGTGAAGAAATGCCCCTACTGTGATTTCTATTCGGGGCAGCTTTCCCGAAAGGAAGAATATATCGCTGCTGTTCTTCGTGAGCTTCGCAGGTATGACGAAATGTATGATACGGTATACTTCGGCGGAGGCACGCCCTCGCTGCTGCCCGAGATAGCAGGCGCAGTGCTTGACAGCATAGTGCTTTCAGAGGGCGCAGAGGTGACCTTTGAGTGCAATCCCGAAACAGTGGACAGTAAAGTGTTTGAAACGCTGAAAAGCGCAGGCGTGAACCGTCTTTCCTTCGGGGTGCAGTCGCTGAATGACGCTGAGCTTTCCGCACTTGGCAGGATACACTCAGCAGACAGGGCGAGGGCTGCTATAACCGAGGCGGCAAGCTGCGGATTTTCCGATATCTCCGCCGACCTGATGCTTGGTATCCCGCACCAGACAAGGCAGTCGCTTACCGAAACGATAGACAGGCTGTGCGCTCTGCCGCTCACGCACATCTCCGCCTACATGCTGAAGATAGAGGAGAACACCGTATTCGGAAAGGCGCCGCCGCCCGTCCCCGACGAGGACGAGCAGGCAGAGCTGTATCTCCTTGCGGTGAGGGAGCTTGAAAAGCGTGGCTTTATCCAGTACGAGATAAGCAATTTTGCAAAAAGACGGAACACTAAAACCGCTGTCACAACGGACGACACGAATATCGTCCCGATATCCGAGCTGTATGCAAGCCGCCATAATCTGAAATACTGGCGCTGTGAGGAGTACATCGGCATAGGGCCTGCGGCGCACTCCTTTTACGGAGGGAAACGCTTCGCCCTGCCCCGTGACCTTGAGGGTTTCTTAAGCGCACCGCAGCAGCAGATAACGGACGACGCTCCCCGCACGGAGGAGGAGCGGATAATGCTAGGGCTGCGCCTGTCCGAGGGCATCCCCGAGGAGCTGTGGAAACCTCTTTCTGCGGCGCTGAAGCGTGTTCCGAAAAACTACTACCGCATAGAAAACGGGCGGCTTTCACTCACCCCTGAGGGATTTTTGCTTTCAAACGAGATAATTTCGCTGCTGCTGTCAGAGAATTATTGACAAAAGCCAATGATTGGTATATAATCTCCTTAGGAGAGAAATATACTGCATGATATGCAAGGAGATATTTTTTTATGGCTTACACACTTCCCGAAAACAAACAGTTCATCCCTGCCGACAGCGGCGCATTCCATTACATGGGTCGTATCGATTTCGATGACCCCGCACGTCCCGTGCTGATATGGCCGTATTCCTACGCTGAAACGGTGTTTACAGGCACATCTGTCGGTATTGTTATAAAGAACATCAAGATGCAGGAGCATACCTATCTCGGTGCGGTGGTGGACGGCAGGATGCAGCGCATCGACCTCGACAAGGAAGGAGAGGACGAGCTGTTTATGCTTGCCGAGGGTCTTGAGGAGGGCGAGCATACACTGCGTGTTTACAAGCGCCTTGCGGCGGCTCATTATGTGGAGTTCGCAGGAATGGTGCTGGACGAGGGCGCAAAGTGCCACGCTCCCGAAAGAAAATACGACTTCAAGCTTGAGGTCTACGGCGACAGCGTTTCCGCAGGCGAGGTGACCGAGGCTATCTGGCACGAGGGTCAGAGCGACCCCGCACATCACAGCCAGTATGACAACTCACATTTCAGCTATGCGGCTTCCCTCGCAAGAAAGCTGAATGCGGATATCCACCTCCAGGGACAGGGCGGTATCTCCCTGCTGGACGGCACAGGATGGTTCTGTGCAGACCAGCTTACGGGTATGCTCTCCTGCTACGACAAGCTGGAGTATTCCCCCTACAAACCCCGCAAGGACTGGGATTTCAGCAAGTGGACTCCCGATGCGGTAATAATCGCCATCGGTCAGAA
>JAFSHE010000377.1 GCA_017440445.1 Oscillospiraceae bacterium
GAGAACAAAAATCTCGTAATGAATACAGCTCACACAATAACATGGAGCATCCTCAACCCCGCACACTTTGACACGATCGACGGCAAATACCTTCCCGCAGACGAGTATACACTTAAAGTAAAGTATCTCGGCTCCAGCAACTACGCAGCAGGCGGCTATATTGAGATAGGTCAGCTCACCGTAGGAAAGCGTGATGTGAACGTTGTTATCGACAACAAAACAAAGGTATATGCAGAAGAATTACCTGTATTCACATTCCAGCACGCTGACCTGGTCGCTGATGACACAGCCGAGGACCTCAGCATAACGCTCACAACAGAGGCGAATATCACATCAAATGTAGGAACCTATGATATAACAGGTATATCCCACAGTGCAAACTATAATGTCATATTCAAGAACAAGGGTATCCTGACTATAATCAAAGCAATCCCGAAGAACCCCGCATCTCCCGTTATCACAACTCCTATCGTATATGGCTCGGCACTTAACACGATCGTACTCAAAAACGGATGGCAGTGGTTCGATGGAACGATAGTTCCTCCTGTAAGGAACAAGGGATACGATGTATATCTGGAAGCAGATTACTTCAACTATGACTACACAGGCATCCCCGGATACAACACCAAGACAGAGAGAGTTGAAAGACACATCGCAGTTCCTGTAAAGCCTGCACCTATAAAAGAGGTAGTAATTACAGGTATTACGCTCCCTGTCGGTCATCACATACTTGATACTACTGCTGAATGCAAGAGTACAGGTGTAGAGGAGATCTCTCCTGTAACATGGATGGACAGAAGCGGAAAGATCGTTACAAAGGCTGACTACAACAGATCCTATACTTCTATGGTGACGCTTACTGCTGACGATAACCACGGTTTCGACGACATTGCAACTGACGCACTGATGTATGGAGTAAAGGCAGTCCTGACAGTAAACAATGACGACACAGCAACTGTATACTATGCATTTGTTGAAACTGCCAAGGAAGGCATGACCGACCTGAAGCTTATCTCTCCCATAGAAAAAACTCAGTACAAGCTATATGATCAGCTCGATCTTTATGGCCTTGAGCTGGAAGCTATCTACGGTCGAAACAAAGAAGAACTGGAAATCTATCCTGAGATGATAAGCGGCTTTGACAGCTCCACTGCAGGTGTAAAGAATGTGGTTATAAGCTATGGCGGTTTCTCCGTGTCCTTCCCTGTATGGGTAAGCTCCGATGATCTCGACGACACTGCTAAGCCTGTTATCTCCCCCGCAGACGGAACAGAGTTCAGCTCCTACCAGAAAATAACCATCTCCTGCGATACGGCAGACGCTGAGATCTTCTACACATTGAACGGCTCTCAGCCTACAGAGGACAGCGTCAGATACACAGGCGAGTTCTCTATCGGTGAACCCTGCACAGTTAAGGCAATCGCTATCAAACGTGGAATGAACCCCAGCAAGACCGTATCTGCTACCTTTAAGAAGCTCGGCTACGACGGAGGCGGCTCCGGCAGCAACACAGGCGGCGGCACTGAAACAGGCGGCGGCGAAAGCTCCACAGGCGGCGACCCCGAAACCCCTGCTCTCAACGGCTCTACCATGAGTTGGAACGCAGTGGAAAATTCCCTGAAAAACATACCTGCTGGCAGCTATGTTACTATCAAC